>CAIZEE010000184.1 GCA_903931835.1 uncultured Elstera sp. | reverse complement strand
TGAAGTCGATCAGGCGCAATCCCGCACCCAAAAACAGCCCGGTCAGGAAATCGTTGATGCGCAGCGACAAGGCCAGCATGTCGTCCAGATCCTGGGTATTGGCCCAGCCGAACGCGGTGATGTGTTCTTCGGAGATCAGCGGGTCACCCAGCTCGTCATTCTTGTAATAGAATTCGACGATCGAACGGGGCAGGGCCGTGCCCTCGGCAATGCCGAAGCGCTTGACGATCGACCCGGCGGCGACGTTGCGCACGACCATCTCGATGGGGAGGATTTCAAGCTCGCGCACCAGCTGCTCGCGCATGTTCAGGCGGCGCACGAAATGCGTCGGAATTCCGATCTCGGCCAGCCGCAGCATCAGATATTCCGAGATGCGGTTGTTCAGCACACCTTTGCCATCGATGATGGCGTGTTTCTGATTGTTGAAGGCGGTGGCGTCGTCCTTGAAATACTGGACCAGGGTACCGGGTTCCGGCCCCTCGAACATCGTCTTTGCCTTGCCTTCATATATGCGTCTGCGCCGCGCCATGATCTTCATCCGATACTAAAGACCCACACTAAGGTCGGGCTCGAAGAGGGGCGACCGTGAGGGTGGAGATATAGCAGCGTCGCCCGTCGGACACAACGAGGGTTGCAGCAATTAAGATGGTCTAGGCTTCATAGGGGGCTTCGCCCGGGCGGCCGGCGGCGAACATGAATATCGGCTTTAGTTTCGGGTCTTCATGACGGGCCTCGATGCTGGGCAGCGCAATCAGCGCGCTTGAACTGGTGCCGTAGCCGGTGTCGGTCACGATCGTCATCGCCTCCTCCGGCCGGTCGCCCGCCCGCCGCGCCAGAATATCGATCCAGGACGACCAGTCGCCAGTCTCTGGATCGGGCGGCGGTGCCTCTTCGAAGGTCGGCAGATTGGCGGCGATGCGCGGCGTCGAGCGGTCGTTGAGCTCATGCGCGGTCAACATCGATATGCCGATGGGGATGGGATGCGCCGTGATGCTCATGCCGTCATGGCGCAGCCAGAATGCGTCGCGGTTATCCGCGATCACCATATTGAAGTCGCGGTAGCTGGAGGGTTCGATTGCTGCGATCACCGCAGCCGCTTCGTCGGCATCGGGGAAGTCCAGCGCTTCCAGCACCAGCTCGCCGCGGCTGCGCTTGCCGGATTGGGGGCCGAGCGTGCCATGGCGGTTCAGCATGGCCGCGACCACGCCATTATCGTTGATGCCGAGCCAGCTACCGTCGGCCAACACATCGAGCCCGGCGATTACATCGGGCCGGTCTGGCCAGTGCCGTCCTGGCCGCTTCCACGGCCGGCTCAGCATCTCGTCGCGATTGGCGCCGATCAGCAGCGGCCATTTATGACCGGGCCGGCGCAGCAGAATGACGCTGCACATAAAGATCAGTCGCCGAAGACGCGGGCGAGGATCGTGTCGACGTAGCGGTGATGTTGTGCCGGATTGAACAGGGCGGCCAGTTGCGTCTGATCCATATGTCGGGCGATCTCCGGGTCGGCTTGCAGCAGGCTGAGGAACGAACCGCCGCCGGACCAAGACGCCATCGCATTCCGCTGAACCGCCTTGTAGCTGTCCTCGCGGCTCATGCCGGCCTGGGTGAGCGCCAGCAGCACTTGCTGGGAATGCACCAGCCCGCCCAGGCGATCGAGATTCTGTTGCATACGCTCTGGATAAACGACGAGCTTCTCGATCAGCCCGGCGGCGCGGGCGAGGGCGAAATCGAGCGTTACCGTCGCGTCCGGGCCGATCATGCGCTCGACCGAGCTATGCGAGATATCCCGCTCATGCCACAGCGCGACGTTCTCCAGCGCAGGCACCACTGCCGAGCGGACGATGCGCGCAAGGCCGCAGATATTCTCCGACAACACCGGGTTGCGCTTGTGCGGCATGGCCGACGAACCCTTCTGCCCGGCGGAGAAATACTCCTCCGCCTCGCCAACCTCGGTGCGCTGTAGATGCCGAATTTCGGAGCCAAGCCGTTCCAGGCTTGAGGCTATGACGCCGAGACAGGCGAAGAACGCGGCATGGCGATCGCGCGGGATGACTTGCGTCGAAATCGGCTCCGGCGTCAGGCCGAGTTTTTCCGCGACATAGGTTTCGACCTCGGGCGGCAGATGCGCGAAGGTGCCGACCGCGCCCGAAATGGCGCAAGTCGCGATCTCCGCCCGTGCCGTGATCAGACGGGCGCGGTTGCGGCTGAACTCGGCGTAGTGGGTTGCGAGCTTCAGGCCGAAAGTGATCGGCTCGGCATGAATGCCGTGGCTGCGGCCGACCATGGCCGTATAGCGATGTTCGCTCGCGCGTGTCTTGAGTGCCGCCAGCAGACGGTCGATATCAGCCAGCAGGATATCGGCCGCTTGCGTCAGTTGAACGGCGAGGCAGGTGTCCAGTACGTCCGACGAGGTCATGCCCTGATGGACGAACCGCGCTTCCTCGCCGACATGTTCGGCCAGACTGGTCAAAAAGGCGATGACGTCGTGCTTGGTCTCCGCCTCGATCTCAT
>CAIZEE010000183.1 GCA_903931835.1 uncultured Elstera sp. | reverse complement strand
CTCCTCCCACACGCCGTCGAACAGGGCGCAGTCGCCGGTCACCTGGAGTTCAGCGCGGCCGAATTCGCGGTGGTCCGCTGCTTCGACCAAGCCACCCAATTGCGCGCAGATGGTCTGCTCGCCATAGCAGATGCCGAGCACGGGTACGCCGAGCTTGAACACGATCTCCGGCGCGCGCGGCGTGTCGGTTTCGGTCACGGAGCTGGGGCCACCGCCGAGGATGATGCCCTTGGGCGCTAGCTCGGCGATCTTCTCATCGCTGATCGTATAGGGGTGGACCTCGCAATAGACGCCGGTTTCGCGCACGCGGCGCGCGATCAACTGGGTCACCTGGCTGCCGAAATCGAGGATCAAAATCTGTTCGGTCATAGGGTGATCCTTTCAGGTGAGTGGCCGGTTAGGCGGATGGCTGGCTTTGCGGCAGTTCGGCGCAGATGGTGATGAGCATGGAAAGCTTGCGCCAGCCATAGGCGATCTCGCGCAACGGCTCGCCGTTGAATTTCTCAATCCGCTCGGCGACGATGGCGCCGCCTAGGCGCTCATAGAAGCGGCGTGCCGGCGTATTATCCTCCAGCGCCCACAGCATCAGATCCTGATGGCCGAAAAGCTGGAGTCGCTGCGCGGCCGCCGCCATCAGGCGCAGGCCTAGGCGCTGCCGCCAATAGGGCGATGCCACATAGATCGCATAGATTTCCGAATCGAAGCCAAGCTTGGTTGAGCGTGCCGCACCGGCGGAGACGAAGCCGACAACCTGCTCATCGGCCTGGGCCGCGACCAGGATGAAGCGGCCCGGCTGATCGCTGGTCAGGATGCGCCGCCAGCGGCCAAGCTGCCCGCCGGTTTCGGGATTCTCCAGCAGGTGATCAGGCAGCATGCCGCGATAGCGCGCGTTCCAGCTTTCGACATGCACTTCGGCCAGCGATTCGGCATCTGTGGGTTTGGCGGTGCGGAACAGATAGCTCATAGCGGTTTCAGCTCAAGTATGGCAGCGAAGAACCCATCAGTTTCATGGCGGAGCGGCGACAGGCGCAGATATTGCCCATCGACAGGACAAGGAGTGGCTGCAATCGCGGGCCAGATATCCTGCACGGAACGCACGCTGAAGCCTGGATTATGCTCCAGAAACGCGGCGATGACCTCTTCGTTTTCTGAGGGCAGGATCGAACAGGTGGCGTAGATCAGCCGGCCGCCAGGGCGCACCAATTTGGATGCGGTTTGCAGGATATCGGCCTGCTTCTGCCCAAGCTCAGCGACATCGGTGGCACCAATCTTCCATTTCATATCGGGATTGCGCCGCCACGTACCGGTGCCGCTGCAGGGTGCATCGACCAGCACGCGGTCGAACCGGCCGGATTGGCGCTTGAACCAGCCGGCATTGTCGGGCGTCAATGCGCGCTGCTCGACATTATGGACACCGGCCCGACGCAGGCGCTTGACTGCACGCTCCAGGCGTTTTTCGGAAATATCGGAGGCGACGAGGCGACCCTTATTCGCCATCTGCGCCGCCAGCGCCAAGGTCTTACCGCCAGCACCCGCGCAGTAATCGATCACCGCCTGGCCGGGGGCGGCCTCCGCCAACAAGGCGACGAGCTGCGAGACTTCGTCCTGGATTTCGACCAGCCCGGCGCGGAAGAATTCTTGGGATGCAAGAGCTGGCCGGCCCTTCACACGGATGCCGATCGGTGAATAGGGCGTCGCCACCGCCTCGATCCCGGCTTCCTTCAGCAGCTTCAGCGCGTGTTCGCGCGTGCCGAGCAGGGTATTGACCCGCAGATCCAGCGGCGCCGGCCGGTTCAGCGCCTTGATCTCTTCGAAGTCGCCGGCGAAAATCTCGTTGAGCTGCGGCTCGATCCACAGCGGATATTCGCCGCGCACCCAATTCGGCTGCTCGTCATGATCGAGCGACTGGTCGCGCAGGACCTCCAACAGCAGACGCTCCGCGCGCGATAGCGGTGCCGGTCGGTGATCCTGCCCATCAAAGGCGCGGGTGAATTGCTCCGCCCCCCAGCGCTGATCGAGCACCAGCTCGGCGACCACGCGATGGCGGGCTGCCGGCGGCGGTGCGGTCTCGCCGCGCTCCAGCACTTTTGTGATCCACCAGTCGAGGCGCGCGCGGCGGCGCAGCTGCCGGAACAATTGATCGGCGATGAAGGCGCGATCCTTCGAGCCGATATAGCGGCGCTGACGGAAATAGCTGGAGGCCGCCGCATCGGCGGTACCGCCGCTCGCGACATCGTCGAGCAACTCGACCACGGCCTGCCATCTGGCCCCGGGCGTCATGAATCCTTGCGGTAGTTGGGCGCCTCACGCGTGATCGCCACGTCATGGACATGGGATTCGCGCAGGCCCGCATTGGTGATGCGCACGAACTCGCAATTATGCTGCATATCGTTCAGCGTCGCGTTGCCGGTATAGCCCATCGCCGCGCGCAAGCCGCCGACCAGCTGATGGATGACATTGCCCGCCGGCCCCTTATAGGGCACCCGCGCCTCAATCCCCTCCGGCACCAGTTTCAGCGCGTCATTGACCTCCGCCTGAAAATACCGATCGGCCGAGCCTCTAGCCATCGCGCCGACCGAGCCCATGCCGCGATAGGATTTGTAGGACCGGCCTTCATAGAGGAACACCTCGCCCGGGCTTTCATCGGTGCCGGCGAGCAGGGATCCGATCATGACGCAATCGGCCCCGCCGGCGATCGCCTTGGCCAGATCGCCCGAATATTTGATGCCGCCATCGGAGATGACCGGGATATCGAGCTTCCGGCAGGCCTCGACGCAATCCATCACCGCAGTCAATTGCGGCACGCCGACACCGGCTACGACGCGGGTGGTGCAGATCGAGCCCGGCCCGATGCCGACCTTGACCGCATCGGCCCCGGCATCGATCAGCGCCTGGGCGGCAGCGGCGGTCGCCACATTGCCGGCAACGATCTGGGTGTAGTTGGAAAGCTGGCGGACCTTGCGCACCGTCTCCAGCACGCGGGATGAATGCCCATGTGCTGTATCGACCATCACGACATCAACCTCGGCATCGAACAGCGCCTCGGCCCGCGCGATGCCTTCATTGCCGGTACCGGTCGCCGCAGCGGCGCGAAGCCTGCCCTTCTCATCCTTGGTTGCGTTCGGAAAACGCTGCGCCTTCTCGATATCCTTGACCGTGACCAGGCCGATGCAGCGATAGGCCTCGTCGACCACCAGCAGCTTCTCGATGCGATGCTGATGCAGCAGCCGCATGGCCTCCGCCTTAGTAACGCCCTCATGCACCGTGATCAGATTCTCAAAGGTCATCAGTTCGGAAACCGGCTGCTTTGGCTCGGTCGCGAAACGCACATCCCGGTTGGTCAGGATGCCGGCCAGCTTGCCCGAGCCGCGCTCGACCACCGGAATGCCGGAGATGCGGTAATCCGCCATCAGCTTCAGCGCGTCGGCCAGCGTTTCGTCCGGGTGGATGGTCACGGGGTTCACGACCATACCGGATTCGAACTTCT
>CAIZEE010000182.1 GCA_903931835.1 uncultured Elstera sp. | reverse complement strand
GTCGCGGCAATCCACGACTGGTTCTATTCGCATGTCGGCGACGAATCCACCTTGCACGGGATCGGGCATCGCGTTGTTCACGGTGGCATGGAGTACGATCAGCCGGTGCGGATCGATGAGGGCGTCCTTCAGGTTCTTGAATCCCTGATTCCATTGGCGCCGCTGCATCAACCACATGCGATCGCTGCCATCCGCGCGGTCAGCGCTTTGGCGCCCAGCGTGCCTCAAATCGCCTGCTTCGATACCGCT
Organism: uncultured Elstera sp.; assembly: GCA_903931835.1. Taxonomy (GTDB): domain Bacteria; phylum Pseudomonadota; class Alphaproteobacteria; order Elsterales; family Elsteraceae; genus CAIZEE01. The sequence continues at coordinate 8,218 of CAIZEE010000182.1, read as the reverse complement.
TTTCACCACTCGCAGCGGCAAGTCGCGCAGGCATTCGCGTTGCCGCGCGCTCTCACCGCAAGGGGTATTCGCCGGTACGGCTTTCACGGTCTTTCGTATGAGTACATCGTGTCGGCCCTGCCGAGCGTGGCGCCAAAGATTGCCGGGGGACGTATCGTGGTCGCTCATCTCGGCAACGGCGCCAGCATGTGCGCGATCGCCAAGGGCCGCAGCGTGGCGAGCACGATGGGCTTCACCGCCGTTGATGGTCTGCCGATGGGCACGCGGAGCGGATCGCTCGATCCGGGCGTCGTGCTGTATTTGATGCAGCACGAAGGCATGAGCGCCAGCGCGATCGAGACGCTGCTCTACAGCCAGTCGGGCTTGCTTGGCGTATCCGGCTTGTCGGGCGACATGCGCATCCTGCTCGCGAGCGACGCGGCTGCGGCGCGGGAGGCAGTCGATCTCTTCGTCTACCGGATCGGGCGGGAATTGGGCTCGCTCGCGGCGGCATTGGGCGGTCTCGACGCACTGGTCTTCACCGCCGGTATTGGCGAGCACGCGGCTGAGATCCGCGCCCGCGTCTGCCGCGATGCGGCCTGGCTCGGCGTGGTGATCGACGATGCCGCCAACGATGCGGGCGGACCTCGCATTAGCTGTGCTAAGTCTCCCGTCTCTGCATGGGTTGTGCCGACCGACGAGAATTTGATGATCGCGCGTCACACGAGCGATCTGTTGATGCGGGAGGCTTGACGCACATCAAAGCGCCAAGCGTCAAACGGGGGTCTTGTGGTGTCGATGATTGGCCACAGGAGGACCACCATGAAGGCACACGATATCATGACCCGGAAGGTCGTCTGCGTTAATCGCGAGACGCCGGTTCCGGAGATTGCGGAATTGCTGCTCAACAATCACATCAGCGGTGTCCCGGTCGTCGACGAGAAGATGCATGTTGTTGGTATCGTCAGCGAGGGCGATTTGCTTCGGCGTGTCGAACTCGGCACTGAAAAGCATCGTGGTCGCCTGGCGTCGTTTTTCACCAGCGTATCGCGTTCGGCTGAGGAGTTTGCCCGTGCGCGCGGCCTGAGGGCTGAGGATGTGATGACCGAGGCGGTCTTCAGCATCCCTCCCGATATGTCGCTGATGGAGATCGTCGACGTTCTTGAAAAGCGGGGCGTTAAACGCCTGCCGGTCGTCACGAATAATCGTCTGGTGGGCATCGTCACGCGCGCTAATCTGGTACGCGCCTTGGTTGCGCTTCCCAGCGCCAAGGACAAGCCGGGCGCCTCCAACGATGTCGCAATCAAAGCTCAGCTCATCGATGAACTGAATAAGCATCCCTGGGGTCACCGGCCGGCAAGCGACGTGGTTGTGACCGATGGCGTCGTCCATTTCTGGGGACTATGCGGCTCGACCAGTGAATTCAAGGCGTTGCGCGTCTGCGCGGAAGCCGTCCCCGGCGTCAAAAGCGTCGTCGACCACATGATCGTTGTCGAGCCGGGTGGGTATGTCGAAGGCGGATTGTTCGTCGCGTGACGCATCAATGTCGCCGCAAGCACAGAGGGTCGCCGACGCTTCGGCGACCCTTTCTTGCCTGTTTGGTCTGGGCGCGCTCGGCGGGCATTAGTGGGTAAGCAGAACTGGCAGCGCGGCGGTGGCGATGATCTCCTGCGTCGCCCCGCCGAAGATTTCCTCACGCCACGGCGCATGGCCGAAGCCGCCCATGACCAGCAGGTCGGCGCCGATGGCATGCGTTTCGGATAGTAAGTGCGCGCCCCAACCGGTATGGGCAATCTTCTGAAACTCGCGGGTTTTGACGGTGACGCCGTGCCAGGCGAGATAGTCTGTGACCGGCTGTATCGCGTCGGTGCCGCGGTTGACCGTGATCACCGTCACCTGTCGCGCCGTGGTCAGAAACGGCAGCGCTGCAACCATGGCCTTCACCGCTGCAGGTGTATCGTTCCAGGCCAGCGCGATTGAGTCGCCGATGGATTGTGGCGCTGTTGCCGGGGTGAGCAGCACTGGCCTGCCCGAACCAAGCAGCGTCTGTTCGATCGTATCGCTAGACGGCAGTTTCGCGACCCGTCCTGATTGGCCGAGCACAATCAGATCGAACAGCCGGGCGCGGCGTGCGACCAGCACCCCGGCATCTCCTGTCACTTCCTGCCACGACGCTGAGGCTGTCTTGCACGGCGGCGAGTGGGCTGTTGCCAGTCGATGGCGCAAGACGGCGGCCTCGAATGCCGCTTTGGCCTTCGCCGTTTCAAGCGCGATGTCGTTCGTCATCTGGTCGACCCACTGTCCATATATGGGCATGGCGAACCCGCCGCTGGCGGCGACCAGGATTTCGACGGGGTCGACCTTTACGTGGAAACCCTCGACATAGGCATTGAAGCGCTGGGCCAAGCTGCAGGCAACCTCGACGACGCTCTCATTGACGCGTCCACCGCTGGCGGCGGCGAGAATGGTTCTGTAGGTCATGCCCATGTTCCCTCAATCGCAGTAGCGATGTCCGGATGGCGGTCGCCAGAGGCCGGGCGGTAAGACTGCCCCGCCAATCGGAAGCGGGCGTTGATACAAATCAAGCGCATCAATCACGATTTTCCGTAACGTCTTGTGATCACTCTGAAACTAAATCCGCGAACGAGAGGACTGCCAATTGAGCCGCCCAATTACCGAATCCATGTCCGAAATTCTGAAAGACAAGGTTGGGCTTGTCGTCGGCATCGCCAACGAGCAGTCGATCGCTTATGGCTGTGCGGCGGCATTTCGCAAGGCGGGCGCCGGTATCGCCGTCACCTATGCCGATGACAGGGCAAGACCCCATGTCGAGCCGGTGGCTCAGGCAATCGGCGCCGATCTCATTCTGCCGCTGGATGTTCGGAATGCCGAGCAAATGCTGGCGGTATTCGCCGCCATCGAGCAACGGTGGGGGAAGCTGGATTTCCTCGTCCATTCCATCGCCTTCGCGCCCAAGGCGGATCTGCAGGGCCGGCTGGTAGACAGCTCAGTCGAGGGGTTTCTGACCGCCATTGATGTGTCTTGTCACTCATTCGTTCGGCTGGCCAAAGCCGCTGAACCGTTGATGCGCGATGGCGGAACGCTGGTGACGATGAGCTATTACGGCGCCGAGAAAGTGGTGCCGAACTACAGTTTGATGGGACCGGTCAAAGCCGCGCTCGAGGCGTGCGTGCGCTATCTTGCCTATGAGCTCGGCCCCAAGGGCATTCGTGTCCACGCGGTGTCACCCGGTCCGGTCGCCACGCGTGCAGCCTCAGGCCTCGCCAATTTCAGCGAATTGTTGGTCGACGCTGCCCATCGGGCACCGGAACATGAATTGGTGGATATTTCCGATATTGGCGCTGCAACTGCTTATCTGTGCTCGCCTTTCGCCCGTTTGATCACCGGCGGCACGATCTATATCGACGCCGGGTACAACATTCTTGCGTGACGCCCGGATTCTTGCGTGACGGGCGGGCGCATTTGACTCACGTCAAAGCGCACTGATCCGGACTGGTGTTCCCTGGTTGTTATCGAAGTGCGATGTCACAGGCGTCAACCCGCCGCCATCGCTTAACCAGTCGGAGCACGTTGCGATGCTTGAAACCTCCACGCTGACCGCCGGTGATCTTGCAACGCGCGATGTTGTCACCGTGCATCCGCATACCTCGCTTCGCTTTGCCGCGAAGCTTATGGCGCAGAACCGGGTGAGCGGTCTGCCGGTCGTCGACGAGGACAATCGCGTCATCGGGATGGTCAGCGAAGGCGATTTGCTGACCTGGCGAGACGAGCCGAGCGAAAATCAGGCGTGGTGGCTCAACATGCTGAGTGAGGGCTTCGAGCTGTCTCCGGACTTCCTCGACGTCGTTAAGTCCGAGCGCGAGAAAGTGCGCAACGTGATGCATGGCGACGTCATCACTGTCGACGAAGCGGCGAGCGCTGAACGTGTCGCCAAGGTTCTCGTCGAACATGGAATCAAACGCGTGCCGGTCGTGCGTGACGGGCGGCTGGTTGGCATCATCAGCCGGGGCGATCTGGTCGCGGCAATGGCCAAAAGCTGAGTCGGCGCTAACGGGCAGCCGAGGACCGTCGGACGATTGCGTCCGATGTCACCAGCAAGGGAGTTCATTATGAGAGAGGCACACACCCAGGAGCGTACCAGCGCGGCAGAGCGCGGCAAGGTCGGTGCGACTAAGCCGTCGAGCAAAGGTGACTTGAACGCCTCGCAGATTTTTGCAGGCATCCGCATGCCCAATTTTGCGCCCGGTTTCTCGGCTGCCGCAGATAGTTGGGGCACATTGGTACGGGCCGCGCAGTCGATCAATCGTGAGCAGGCCGCCGTCTTGAATGAGGAAGCCGCTGCGGTCTCGGCGGAAATGGAGACCCAGCGCCGCAGCGAGACCCTGCCGGATCTGACGAATTCACTGCTGAAATGCGCACTGCTTCAGGTCGATCTCGCGGTCCATGGCAACCGTATCGTGTCCGACATTATGCGCCAGACCTGGTTCGATATTCTGTCCCGGTGGAGCCAGGACATCAAATCACCTCTGTCGGATATTCCAGGTCGTGGTTCAGCGGAATCGGCGTCGTCGAACCGCTCACGCTAGCTAGCGGTAGCATCCCCCCGTCGCGGCGCCGTTGGCCCACCAGTCCCATGTTTCCCCCGCTTCCCGCATGGGACTGGTGAGGTCCACTCTCACTTCTCCAGCACATCGCGACTGGGCGCTCGCCCGAGGTCGCCTGTTGGCTGTACAGGCGTGACCCAGCCGCTATCGGTGTCGACATAATATTCCTGATCGAAGCGCAACCGCTCGGACACCCGACAGTGCCGGCTAGCGTGGCCTGATTCGCTGACGATGCCGGCATTATGCCCACCGCTCTTCAATGAAAAGGTCAGATCCGTATCAGTCTGGAAATGCAGTTTATCGACTGACCGCCATGGCGCTACAGGGTCAAGACATTGATCTGAATTAAAGTAATCGAAAGTTTCGGTGCTAATCAGCGACAATGACCGCGTGCCGCCTCATATTACGCATGTGGCTTTCATTGCGCATTCATTGGAAGTGTGAATAACATGCTCTTACGAGGAAACGCCCCAACATGGCGCTAAAAGGGGTGTTTTAAGATGCCCGTCGACCGGCAGACCAAAGAGACTTCCGCTCAACGCCTACAATTACTTCAAAGCGCTTTCGACAATTTGGCGGTTTGCGTTGGCGTGTTCGACAGCAATCTCCGCGTCGTCCATTGCAACAGGGCGTTTGCCGCCTTGACCGGCCTTGACCGTGATGCGGTTGCCGGGATTGAGGTTGAGGCGGTATTGCCTATCCTGGCGCCGTTGCTCAAAGACCACATGCGCGTCGCCGTCGATGAGCAACGCACGACGACTGATATCATGGCAGCCCATGTCGGCTCACCCCCGCGCGATTGGCATGCGGAGGTCGTTCCGTTCAAATCGCCCACCAACAAAAACTGGGTGATGCTATCGCTTTTTGGAAGTGTCGGTTTTTCTACAGCGCTGCAACGGGCGGAAGAGCGCGAGGCGCATCTGAAATCGATCCTGGAAACCGTGCCTGACGCAATGGTGGTGATCGACGAGCGCGGCATCATCAATTCTTTCAGCGCGGCTGCCGAGCGGCTGTTCGGTTATTCCGCCGACGAGGTCTGCGGCGCCAATGTCAAGTTGTTGATGCCAGCGCCGTATCATGTCGCTCATGACGGCTATATGCACCGATACATGGAAACCGGCGAGCGCCGTATCATCGGGATCGGCCGGGTTGTCGTCGGACGGCGCCGCGATGGCGGAACCTTCCCGATGGAATTGTCGGTGGGTGAAGTGCGGGGCGAGGGCTATCGCATGTTCACCGGCTTCGTGCGCGATCTGAGCGAACGCCAGCGGACCGACGCGCGGTTGCAGGAATTGCAGAGTGAATTGCTGCACGTCTCCCGCCTCAGCGCCATGGGACAGATGGCGGCGACGCTGGCGCATGAGCTTAATCAGCCGCTGACGGCCGTCGCCAACTACCTGCAGGCGGCACGCCGGCTGATGGAGCAGGCGGCCCCCGACTTCATCAAGGTCAAACAGGCAGTCGGCCTTGGTGTCGAGCAGGCGCTGCGCGCCGGCATGATCATCCGGCGTCTGCGCAACTTCGTCGCGCGCGGTGAAACCGAACGGCGACCGGAGAATGTGTCCAAGATGCTGGAGGAGGCCTGCGCGCTGGCGCTGGTCGGCCTGAAGGAGAGCGGCGTCAAGGTCGATCTGCAGTTCAACGCTGTGGACGCGCTGGTCAACGTCGACAAGATCCAGATCCAGCAGGTCCTGGTGAACCTTATCCGCAACGCTTTCGAGGCGATGGCCGACCGTGAGCGTCGGGAATTGATCGTCGGCAGTACCGGTCGTGGCGATCTTGTCGAGGTGAGCGTGACCGATAGCGGTGCTGGCGTTGCGCCCGAGATTGAGGCGCAATTATTCAGGCCGTTTGTTACGTCCAAGCCGCTGGGGTTGGGAGTCGGACTTTCGATCTGCCGCACGATCGTCGAGGCGCATGGCGGCCAGCTGTGGAATGAGCCCAATCCGGCGGGTGGGACGATTTTTCTCTTCACCCTGCCGCTCAGCGAGGGGGAGGGAACCGGCAATGCCTGACCGGCTCACCGTTCATATCGTTGACGATGATCCAGCAGTCCGCGATTCCGTCAGTTTTCTGCTCGAGACGGCAGACTTCGTCGTCTTCACCTATGACTCGGCAGCCGCGTTTCTGGCGCAGCTTGGCACCATGCGGCCGGGCTGCCTGCTGACCGACATACGGATGCCCGACATGGATGGTCTGCAGCTGCAGCAAGCGCTGGTCGCCTGCGGCGCGGCTATTCCAGTCATCATGATGACCGGCCATGGAGAGGTGCCGGTTGCCGTCCAGGCGCTTAAGGCCGGTGCCGTCGACTTTCTGGAAAAACCGTTCAGCGACAATGATCTGATTGCCGCAGTTCGAAATGCCGCGACGCAGAGCCGGACTTTGGCCGCTGCGGAGGCGGAAGCCCGCGCGATCGTTGCTCGCTTCGCCGCGTTGACGCCAAGAGAGCAGGAAGTGTTCGCCGGGCTGGCGGCTGGAAAGTCGAACAAGGTGATCGCTTATGATCTCGGCATCAGTGCGAGAACTGTCGAGGTCCATCGCGCACGCGTCATGGAAAAAATGGCGGCTCGTAGTCTGCCCGAGCTAGTGCGCCAATCCTTTGCCGTCGCTTCGTCGAAGCGATAAGTCATCGGTGATCTGATCTAGATCAATGCGCTACATACAAATGTATGTGCAATTGGCGGAACTCTCGTTTTCATTTTGAGCGAGAGGACCCCTAGCGAGTTATCGAATCTTATTATGGACGAATCGGATCTTATCGAGATCCCTGGTCTGGTTCACGTCATTGTTGACGACCCTAGCGTTCGGAATTCACTGGCCTTTTTGTTTGAAGCTAACGGATTCCAGACGCTCAGTTACGAATCGGCCGGTGAGTTTCTGCGGGCTGATCCCTCTCCGGCGGGATGCATCATCCTCGCCTACGAAACCCCCAATGATGACGGGCTGGCGAGCCTCGCGCTGATCCGCAGCAAACGGGGTTCGTTGCCAGTCATCATGCTGGCCGGGATGCTCAACCCTGATAGCCGTGCGGTTGCTCGTGAACAGGGTGTTTCGGCCATCTTTGAAACACCCCTGTCGGAGGCCGAACTGATCGCCGCCGTCGGTAACCTGTCGAGCAGCGCATAAGCAGCTATGACCGGCTCAGTCCGTAATTCTACTTACGTATCTCTCCGAATTTCGAGCGACGTATCGGACGGCTAAGACTCCCTCACGAAGCGATTCATGCGGAACGGGGGCTCAAATGACCATCAACGCCGTTATTCACCTCGACCAGACGTCATGGAAAACAGCGCTGTCTCAGTTGGGCGCGCAGCGAACGGTCCAGAGCGGCCAGCAAATCTATGAGCAAGGCGGCGAGGCGCTGTACGCCTTCCGTGTCGAGGCCGGTCTTGGTTGTCTGACCAAGCTTCTGTCCGATGGCCGCCGTCAGATTATCCGCTTTCTCTACGCCGGCGATTATTTCGGCTTCGAAGAGCCCGACGACCATTCTTTTGGCGTTCACGCGCTGAGCCCCATGGTTGTGACCAGGTTCTCGAAGAAGCGCGTCGCCGAGCTAGCGGAATCAGATCGGTTGGCCGCGCGGCATCTGCGCGAGATGGCCTTCGAGGCAGTCT
>CAIZEE010000181.1 GCA_903931835.1 uncultured Elstera sp. | reverse complement strand
CGGCATTGGCGAGGTCGCCAAGATCGTGCTGATCTACCTCGCCATGTTCGCCCCGATCGCGCTTTCCACCGCCGCCGGCGTCGCCAATGTGGCGCCCGAGCGCGTCAACGCCGCCAGATCGCTCGGCGCCACCAGGCTGCAATGGATACGCTTCGTCGTGCTGCCGTCAGCTTTGCCCGAGATCGTGACCGGCATCCGCCTCGGCCTCGGCGCCGGCTGGTCGACGCTGGTCGCGGCCGAGCTGGTTGCCGCGACCAAGGGCCTCGGCTTCATGGTGCAATCAGCCTCGCAATTCCTCGCCACCGACACGGTGATCGTCGGCATCCTGGTGATCGCCGCCATCGCGTTTGCGCTCGAACTGGGGATTAGGTTGGTGGAGCGGTATTTGATCCCGTGGCGGGGGAAGGCTTAAGTATGGGGTGGTATCATGCTCGGCACGACCGGAAGCTAAGTAATCTCCCACATCGGCCGGGCACGTCAGAGGGCCATAGCGAAATCAAAGCCTCGGATGGCAGGATTATGATTTCGGCGGCTTATCAGCGAAAACGGGCCCGTCATGCGTCAAAATGCGAAACCTCCATAAGCACGCTTTAGTACGGGCCAAAAAATCATCCAAAACGATTTCGCGGCCGAGCTTATTAGTTAGGCGTAGACGTTCGAGATATTGGATCCTTGGGGGATTAGGCGCCCAAACTTCAGCATAGCCTGCCGTCTCGCGATACTCTGGCGTCGCCTTCAGACTGGTTTGCAAGTCATCTGAGGTGACGCAAGGATTTCCCGATAATTGCAATTCGACTTTCTTGACTGCTTTGCTTTTATCGGAACCTTCATAAGTAAAAATAATAGCATCTATTCCGCTAGAATCAGCCCGCGGTCGCCAATCTAACGTATATGTAATTGTGTCATTATACGCTACGGCTCTTCTCTCCCACTCAGAAGTATTTAGGAGACTGCCGATCCCAAGAATTCGCCGGATACGGGCAGTATTCGTCAGGTCGCTTTCATCAGTGATTGCAACGATCTTTCTGATTAAGGATTGCGATTCAGCGGAGGACGGCATTTCGTCGGAAAATGCGGCGACTGGGGCAACTACCAGAGCGATAAGTGACCATCTCAATTTCATATTGCGCCTCGACGGAAATCCTACGCTGACCATTTTCTCGTGGACGCATAGTGTCGCGCGCTGTCCAGGAAGCCCAAGCGTCCAATACAGGACGATACAGAAACCGGGAATTAGTGCAAAGGGGCGACCGGTCGATCAGCCGCCATCAGCCTAGACCTGTCCTTGGCAAAACAAATGATCCGACGGCTGGCTTTTGCGATCCCGGCGATGGTTGCGATTGATGGTGGACATACCATCGCGCTTGACCGGGTGTCGTCGACACCCTAGGCCAAGCTAGGGCCAAGTATAGACCTAACGCCGCGCCTTCCGCGCCGCATAGCGCGCATCCCGCGCGGCCTTGCGTTCGGCCTCCAGCGCAATCGCGCGTTCGGCGTCCTGGATCGCGGCCAGGCGGGCCGTTTCGGCTTCTTCCTCGCGCTGCTTGGCAATCGCTGCTTCTTCGGCTTGGCGCACCAGCTCGGCGGCGGCGGCGGCGGCGG
>CAIZEE010000180.1 GCA_903931835.1 uncultured Elstera sp. | reverse complement strand
GTGCTGGGTGAACTGCTGGAGCTTCTGCATGACCTTCTCGATCGATGAGCCGATCTGCGAGGATATGGCGTTGATCGCGAGGTCAAAGACGAAGGCGAGCTCGCCGTTCGCCGCAGCCTTCATGGCGGCGACGATCTGGTCGGTGTTGATGAAAGAGAAGCTGCCCGTGAAAATGTCGATGCCGCCACAGCCGGCCTTGACGCTGGGCATCTGGAGCGATCCCAACGAGTAGGTCTGCTGGGCAGGGAAACGTACCCAGAGATTTCCGCCGCTGTAATATCCGCCCTGCTGCCCATTGTAGGCGACTGGGCCGGTGACGTTGGCCGAGCCGCCCAAGCTGCTGAAGAAGGAACCCAACTGGCCGTTGACGTCGGCCTGAGCCGTTTGGACGACAACCAGGTTTGTTGCTGCGAGCAGGGTCAGCCACAGGCCGAGGACACGCAGGAGCCGACGGATGGATCCGGGTTGTGCGCACATCAGAAGTCGCTCCCCGGCTTGACGCTGGTCAGGTAGAATATGCGCTGCAGCACCTCATCCTCTGCCATGACACCGTAACCGATCGGGATCGGCTTCTTGAGGTAAGTGTCGAAGAGCACGAGCGCCGGCACCTGTCCGCCCTCGAGCCCCATCTTCTCGTACTGACCGCGATTGACGACAAAGCGCGGAAAAGCCGGGTTTGCGCCGCCGTCCATCGAGACCGGAAGCACCGAGAGGTCGTACTTGTCAGCGAGCGACCGCACGACCGGTGAAAACACTTCGCAAGCGCCACAGGAGCCTGAGTAGAAGAAGAACAGGCCGTAGCGCTCTGACAGCGTCGCGATCGTCGCCTCGCGGTCGGTCTTGCGCTGTTCGAGCCAGGCACTTTTACCGAGCGTGTTGACGGGCCGCTGCAAGGTATAGTCGAGGTCGGGATGCTGCCAGATCGCCCGTTCCCAGACATCGGCGAACATCGATGCACGATCGAGTTGCTCGCGCTGGTAGCGGACATAGGCGATGATATTTTCTGGCGAAGGCTCCAGCACGGCCTTCGCCTTCAGCTCTTCGAGGCGTGCCCCGATCCGGTCGAGACGCTGGCGATAGGATTCCGCTGCCGCTGTTGGAGCCGATCCTTTGCGATCAGCGGGTTTTGGACGCTCGCAGTAGAACCAGGTGCCGAGCTTGCGTTGACCACAATAGAAGGGATCCTGACCAGGCGCGACAACCGCATCGTCCGGATTGGACGTGGCCGCCTGCGTGGAATTGTCACCGGCCACGTCACTGGCAGCAACTGCCTCCTCGACCGACGGGCTGCTGTCGGGTGTGGGTGGGGCAGTTGCCGCCCAAACAGGCATGCCGAGCAGTGTAAGGGCGGCGATGCCGCAAATTCCCAATGCGGCGCGGCCGCTTGTCAAACGTCCGATCATCGCCGGGCTCCTTGTCATATGGAATGGCTGCCGGGTCATTGTCCTGTCCCCAGGCCATGCGTTTGATAATAGGATTGGACCTTCTGCTGAATCTCGGTCGAGGTCTGGAGCGAGTTCGGCAGCGACACCGCAC
>CAIZEE010000179.1 GCA_903931835.1 uncultured Elstera sp. | reverse complement strand
TTCCTTCTCCTGCTTATACAGCCCCAGGGAGGGATAGAAAATCGGCGAGTCGCTGCTTTGGACGCGCTGCAGCCACATGGAAGGTGTGATCACCCAGTCGTCACCTGGCTTTATCAGGGCCGACAGCTTTACTACGCCGTGGCGTTCATCGTTGACGCCGGTATTGTTGAGCGTCGTCGGCGTCTGACCGAGATAAGGATCAACAGCGCCAAAAACCGTACCGTTACCAGGAGCCGGTGCCGCATTGTAATTATCAATCCAGCCGCTATCGGCGCCATATTCGACACCCATGCGAACTGCGAAGACGCCGGGAATGACCGGGTAGTTGACAACCAGCGACTCATTGTAGTTTGGACCGCCATGCGCCGTGCCGGACAAATCCGAATTCACGATGATCTGCGTGTCGGTCAGATTGGGTTTGTTGGTGATGAAGCGGACCGTACCGCCCATCGAGCTTGCACCATACAGCGTGCCTTGTGGGCCGCGCAGGATTTCGACGCGCTCGATATCGAAGGGCAGCGGCTGGGTTGCGCCGTCATACTTATTGGGAACGGTGATCGAGGTTTCGTCGAGATAGATACCGACAGTGGCGGAGCCGGAGCTCGAGCTGACGCCGCGGATTTCAATGTTATTCAAGCCTGAACCCGCGCCGTTACCCGAACCGCCCTGGCCGAATGAAACGCCGGGTGTCGTGCGGGTCAGGTCGTCAAAATCGGCGATGTGCCGTTCATTCAAATCGGTGCCGCTGATGGCCGAGATGCTGACCGGAATGTCCTTCGTCGTTTCCGTACGCTTCTGTGCGGTAACGGTAATTTCCTGGATCTGGTCCGAGGTTGGCGCCGTTTGCGCCTCAGCGCCGATGCTGGCAACCAGCGCGAGAGTGCCGACGGCACCCATCAGGCCCCATCGCATGGAATGAATTTTGACTGTCGCGCTCATGCCTGTCCCCCAAATTCAGCCTGGATCGCGTCGGCAGATTTCATTGCCGGATTTGACCGCCACACCAGAGAAGTTGCTTCCCAGCACGCATGAGCAGTTTGCATGCCAGGATTGAGGGGAATGGGAGGCCGAGCGGCCAGGTACGCATTACTTGGTCACGGCTGTTACATATTTGACGCAGATATACTTAAGGATCTCGTGAAATTTACCCAGGCGTTCTCGCCTGAAGTTGGCGGAAACTGCGGAAGAAAGGCGTCTAAGCGTCGTACGCCTGAATGACGATAGCGGCTGCACTCCAGCGCCGTTGCTTTAGGTAGCGTTTGGCCGCGCCACATTTATCGTTCGTATACGAACGACTTCCCGGCAGATCGTCAGTGTACTGCTCAATCTGAAGCAGCCTTGCTCAAATAATGATCGCCGGTTGTTGGAATTCTGTTCGTACACGAACGATTTCTGCGAAGCTATGTATCGGAAAAGCTGAGGTCGGACGGTTTTCCCTCAGGATTACGGCGCGACGAAGCTCGGATCGATGACGTCATCATATTTTACCGGGGCCTTTAGTTTGCCGAGATCGCCCCAGACTTCGTTGCCGAAGGCGATCGTACGCGCGACGCCGCCTGGTTTCTGCAGCGTGCCCATAAAAGCAGCGTTCATCGGCTTATCGTAGAAACGCACGCCACGCATCGCATCCGCGATATCCTCTGGCTTGGACAGGAAGCCGCCAACGCCCGCCGCCATGATGGCGCTCGCCTTGACCGGATCGGCCTTGATGAAATCCAGCGCCTTATAATATCCCGCGACCAGCGCCTTGATGTCGGGCCCTTTCTCCTGGATCACCTTGCAGCTCAAGGCGACCATGTCGGTAATCATCTCGGGCGTGGTTGAGCTGTCGACCAGCACGCTGCCGGTGTTGTGGGTTCTGGCAAAGGTCAGATGCGGCTCCCAGGTCACCGCGACCGGCACACGCCCGGCGATGAAGGCCGCTGCGGCGTCATCCGCTGACATCGAGGATATGGTCACGTCGCGTTGCGACATTCCATGCTGCTT
>CAIZEE010000178.1 GCA_903931835.1 uncultured Elstera sp. | reverse complement strand
TATGGCGGCCTCGTCCATAACATGCCGCGCTATGCGTTGATCTTCATGATCTTCACCTTCGCGACGATCGGACTGCCGGCGACCAGCGGCTTTGTCGGGGAATTCTTGATCCTGGTCGGCGCCTTCCAGTCGAATAACTGGGTGGCGACCTTGGCGACGACGGGCGTCATCTTAGGGGCGGCCTATTCGCTCTACCTCTATCGCCGGATCATTTTCGGCACGCTGGTCAAAGAGGATCTGAAAGGGCTGCTCGATGTCGGCCCGCGCGAGATCGCCGTGTTTGCGCCGCTGATCATCATCACGATGTGGATGGGGATATACCCTTCCTCCTTCCTCGATCCGATGAGCGCCTCGGTCGGCCAGTTGGTTCACAATTATCACGTTGCCCTGGATGAGGCCGCCACCGCATCCAAGCTGGCGCAGCGTTAGGAAAGCGAAGTCATGCCGCCCGTGACCACTTTGAACCCGTTGGATTTCGCTGCGATCGGCCCGGAACTGTTCCTGATCGCCTCGGCGTTGGTCTTGCTCATGATCGGTGTCTTCCGGGGCGAGAGTTCCGCCCGGCTGATCACCTTCCTCGCGCTTGGCGTGTTCGTCATCACGCTCGGTCTGGTGGTGTCCAGTCCGCATGGCGAGGCGGGATCGGTCTTTGGCGGGTTGATGGTCGTCGACGGGTTCGGGCGCTTCATGAAGGCGCTGGTGATGGTGGGATCCGCCCTGTCGCTGCTGGTCGGCTATGATTTCTTTGAGCGGGAGAAGATCGCCAAATTCGAATACCCGGTGATCATGATCATCTCGACCATCGGCATGTTCGTGATGATCTCGGCGAATAATCTGATCACGCTGTATGTCGGGCTGGAGCTGCAGAGCCTGTCGCTCTACATCATCGCCGCCAGCCATCGCGACAACATGAAATCGACCGAGGCGGGCCTCAAATACTTCGTCCTCGGCGCACTCTCGTCCGGCATGCTGCTCTATGGCGCCTCGCTGATCTATGGTTTCTGCGGCACCACCAGTTTTGATGGTATCGAGGAGATCATCAGCGCCGGCGGCCCGGCGCCGATCGGCGTGATTGTCGGCCTGGTCTTCCTGATCGCCGGCCTCGCCTTCAAGATTTCGGCGGTTCCCTTCCATATGTGGACGCCCGACGTCTATGAGGGATCGCCAACACCGATCACCACCTTCTTTGCCGTAGCACCGAAGCTCGCCGCCATGGCGCTGATCGTCCGCGTGTTGATTGGCCCGTTCGGCGCGATCATCGCGCAATGGCAGCAGGTCATCGTCTTCATCGCCTTGGCCTCGATGTTCTTGGGCTCACTCGCCGCGATCAACCAGACCAACATCAAGCGCCTGATGGCCTATAGCTCGATCGGGCACATGGGCTATGCGCTGGTCGGTCTCGCTGCCGGCAAGGCGGGCGGGGTTCAGGGCATCCTGATTTATCTGGCGATCTATATCGCCATGACGCTCGCCACTTTCGGCTGCATCCTGGCGATGCGCCGCCAGGGACAGCAGGTCGAGCGGATTTCCGATCTGGCCGGGCTGTCGCGCAACAATCCGTCGATGGCGCTGGCACTTGCCGCCTGCATGTTCTCGATGGCGGGTGTGCCGCCGCTGGCCGGGTTCTGGGCCAAGTTCTACGTCTTCATGGCGGCGATCGATTCCGGGCTTTATACCCTGGCTGTGGTCGGCATCCTGACCAGCGTGATCGGCGCGTTCTATTATCTGCGCATCATCAAGATCATGTATTTCGATGAACCAGCCCCCGGATTCGAGCCGGTGCGCGGCAATATCTCGCTGGTGATCGGCCTCGGCGCCGGGTTCACCGCATTGTTCATATTCTGGCCGGGCCCGCTGGTTGTCAGCGCATCCGCCGCTGCTTCGGCGCTGTTAGGGCAATAGATTTGCTGCCCCTCGGCTACCGCGAGATAGCGTTCGAGACGATCGGTAGCACCAGCGACGAGGCAAGGCGGTTGGCCGGTCTTGGCGCCGACCATGGCACCGTGGTCTGGGCGCTGGAACAGATCGCGGGACACGGGCGGCGCGGCCGCGTCTGGGCAAGCCCGCCCGGCAATCTCTATTGCTCGGTGATTCTGAGGCCCGATTGCGCGCTCGCCGCAGCGAGTGAATTATCGATGGTGGCCGCGGTGGCGTTGGGCGATACCTTGGCCGAGCTGCTGCCCCATTCCGATAAGGTTCGCCTGAAATGGCCTAACGATGTGCTGGTAGACGGCGCCAAGATTGCCGGCATGCTGCTCGAATGCGACACCGGGGCGGATGGTCGGGTTGATGCGGTTGTGCTGGGGATCGGCATGAATTTGGTCTCGGCACCCCAAATTGCCCGCTATCCCACGATCTCGCTGGCTGATCTGGATATCTTTATCGAGCCGGAGGCGATGCTTCATCGGGTGATCGGGCATCTCGATCGTTGGTTCACGCAGTGGCAGCAACACGGGTTTGAGCCGGTGCGTGCCGCCTGGCTCGATGTCGCGTTCCAGCTTGGGCATCAAATCGAACTGGCACGGGGCGAGGAAATCCTGTCCGGTCGATTTGCCGATATCGGGCAGGGCGGGGCGCTGCTGCTGGAAAACGAGGGCGAACTCGTGTCGGTTTTTGGTGGCGAATGGACCACGAACCGGTCAGCTCCGGCTTCGGGCTTATAGGTAGGGCGATGCTTCTCGCCATCGACGCCGGTAACACCAATATCGTCTTTGCGGTCTATCAGGATGATACTCAGCAGGGTGTCTGGCGCATCTCGACCGATGTGAAGCGGACGGCGGACGAATATGCCGTCTGGCTGCTCCAGCTCATGGCACTCAACAACATCGCCCGCGACCAGATTACTCAGGCGATCATCGCGACCGTCGTGCCCGACGCGCTGTTCAACTTGGTCTCGGTCTGCAAACGCTATTTCTCGATCAAGCCGCTGGTAGTGGGCGAGCCGGATGTGAAACTGCCGGCGCGGGCGTTGACCGATCGCCCGGATGAAGTCGGTGCTGACCGGTTGATCGACAGTATTGCGGCTGCGGATCGCTATGGCGGGCCGCTGATCACCGTCGATTTTGGCACGGCGACTTGTTTTGACCTGGTCGATGTCGATGGCAATTTCCGTGGTGGCGTGATCGCGCCCGGCATCAATCTGTCGCTCGAGGCTCTGCATAACGCGGCCGCCAAGCTGCCGCGCGTGGCGATCAAGCGCACTGAGAAGGTGGTTGCGACGCGGACGGTGGCCGCCATGCAGTCCGGTATTTTCTGGGGCTATGTCGGGCTGATCGAAGGAATCGTGCAACGCATGCGCGCCGAAACCGGGCAAACTCTAAAGGTTGTCGCGACCGGCGGCTTGGCGCCGATGTTCGCCGATGCGACCACGGTCATTGATCATATCGACAACGATCTTACTTTGCATGGGCTCGTGCTCATTAACAGATTGAATCAGGAATAGATGGACGGATACAGGCTGGAGACCGCAGTCGCCGCGCGCAACGAATTGCTATTTCTGCCGCTCGGGGGTTCGGGCGAAATCGGGATGAACCTCAACCTGTATTTCTATGGCGGCAAATGGGTGATGGTCGATCTCGGCGTCAGCTTCGGCGTCGATTTGCCCGGCATCGATACGGTAATGCCCGATCCAGCCTTCATCGCCGACCGCAAGCAGGACCTGCTAGGCCTTGTCCTGACCCATGGGCATGAGGACCATCTGGGCGCTGTCGCCCATCTGTGGCCGCGCTTGCGCTGTCCCGTCTATGCGACGCCCTTCACCGCCTCGCTGCTGCGCCGCAAGTTGCAGGAAGCCGGGCTGGTGAAAGAGGTGGTGATCCATGAAGTGCCGCTTTCGGGGCGCTTCACGCTCGGCCAGTTCGAGTTTGAGATGATCACGATGACCCATTCGATTCCGGAGCCGAACGCGCTCGCCATCCGCACGCCGGCCGGCACCGTGCTGCATACCGGCGATTGGAAGCTCGATCCGAAGCCGCTGATCGGCAAGCCCACCGACGAAGCGCGTTTGAAGAAAATCGGCGACGAGGGTGTCATTGCTCTGATCGGCGACTCGACCAATGTGTTCCGGCAGGGTGAGGCCGGATCGGAATCCGATGTCCGCGAGAGCCTGATTGATCTGGTCGGCCGCTGTCAGGGCCGTGTTGCGATCGCCTGTTTCGCCAGTAACGTGGCGCGCCTGGACAGCGCCATGGCGGCGGCGAGGGCGCATGGTCGCAAAGTTGGTCTGGTCGGCCGCTCGCTTTATCGCATGGATGAATGTGCGCGTGAGAACGGCTATCTGCTCGATCGCCCCGATCTGGTTGATGAGGAAGACATCCAGGACATCGACCCCGATAAGATCCTGCTGGTCTGCACCGGTAGCCAGGGGGAGGCGCGGGCGGCACTGGCCCGCATCGCCAATCATTCGCATCCCAATGTGTCGCTGGAGGAAGGTGACACGGTGATCTTCTCGTCGCGCGTCATTCCGGGCAACGAGGTCGATATCGGGCATTTGCAGGATCGGCTGGTGAAGCAGGGTATTACCGTGATCACCGAGGGCGATCACTTCGTCCATGTCTCCGGCCATCCGGCGCGTGATGAGTTGACCCGCATGTACGGCTTTATCCGCCCGCGCATCGCGATCCCGGTGCATGGCGAGCTTCGGCACATGACCGAACATGCGGCACTCGCCGAATCCTGTGGCGTGCCGCAGAGCCTCGTCGTCAGCAATGGCGATGTCGTGCGGCTCGCGCCCGGCGATGCCGTGGTGCTGGATCGCGTGCATGCAGGACGGCTGGCTCTCGACGGCAACCGGTTGATCGCAGATAACGCGCTGCCGGTGCGCGAACGCTTGCGGATGCACGGTAATGGGCTGGCGGTCGCCACGCTTGTGATGGGCAATCGCGGTAATCTGGTTGCCGACCCGATGGTCAGCCTGCATGGCCTGGTCGATGAACCCGAACATGCGAGCCTCAGCCAGTCGCTCTCCCAGGCCGTGCGCAGCGCCGTTCAATTGCTGGACGGGCATGAGACGGATGAGGACGATACGGTGAAGGAGGCTGCCCGCATGGCCATGCGCCGCGTGTTGAAGCTGCAGCTCGGCCGCAAGCCGGTGCTCGACGTGCACCTGGTGCGGGTTTAGCCGGCGATGAATATCGCGTCGGGCATCGTCGTCTTTGTCATCGTCTGGGCGCTGGTGCTTTTTACCGTGCTGCCGCTTGGCGTTGAGCCGCAGAAAACCATGCTTCCTGGAACCGACCCGGGCGCGCCCGAAAATCCACACATGTGGAAAAAGGTCGGTTTGACGACGGCGATTACGATCGTGATCTGGTTGATCTTCTACGCGGTCGCAACATCGAATCTGATTTCGTTTCGTGACTGATCGGCTGCGCCGGCTTAATCGGACGAGGTTTGTTCAAAACCTGATACAAAAACCAGCATAGAGCCTAAAGACGCGGCAGATTCGAATAAAAGCCAAAAAATATGGCAAGACGATAACTTTCGTCTTGCCATTTTGCAGCGCACAATCCATTCTTCTTATCGTATCTGGAACTTGCGTTCCGTGATGCGACGCCTGATGGCGATTCCTCCCTAAACTCGGGCCGCGCTGCTTGTCAGTGCGGTTTTTTTATTGTGGGCAGACGATAGATAATCTGCGGCCCTTCGTCACGTGTTATTTTAGGGTTTCGTTCACGATTAAAACCGCCCGGGTCCAGGGTGGGAGGTTCGGAATGGTAAATCCAGCTAAAGCCCTGCTTTGCCTGATAGTTTCGCAAGCCGTCCTATCGCCGTGCTGGTCGCAGGCGGCGCGCGAGCCGATCCAGATTACGCCTTTGCCGCCTGGCACGATCGCTGTTCAGCCACCGCCGCCCGGTGCCGTCGCCCCGCCGCCGCCAGCATCCAAGCCTGGCGACAAGGCAGGCGTCACCGCTGACAACCATCTCGTTCTGACGGCCGAGTTCTGCGCCAATCTGGTGACCTATGCCCCGCCGCCCGACATCACCTATAAGCCCGGCGTCGATGTCTATGGCCGCCCAGTGGTTCCGGCCGATCTGCCGCGTTCCGCTGGCGCGCAGGTAACCCAGCCGATTCCAATCCTGCTTGATGCGCGGCGCCTTACCGGCGTGTCGCGGCAGGCGGGCGTCTATCCGCTGCTCATCACCGTTGATCCCAAATCAGGCGTCGCCATGTTGAACGGGCGTCCCATCGATCGCACGGACGAGGTGACTTTAGCGACATTGTGCCGACAGCAGGGTTTGGTGCGCTAATCGCTTGTCATCAGATCGGCGATGGCGGTGTCCGCCGGGTCACCACC
>CAIZEE010000177.1 GCA_903931835.1 uncultured Elstera sp. | reverse complement strand
GAGGGCGCCAATCTCGGCGTTACGCAAAAGGGCCGCATCGAATTCGCCGCGACCGGCGGGCGGATCAATACCGACGCGATCGACAATTCGGCCGGCGTCGACATGTCCGACCATGAAGTCAACATCAAGATCCTGCTGGGCGACCCGGTTCAGCACAAAGTGATGACGACGCCTGAGCGCAACATCCTGCTGGCCGAGATGGCGAACGAAGTGTCGGACCAGGTGCTGCGCGACAATTACCTGCAGACCCTGGCGCTGTCGGCCGCCGAGGCGGAAGGTGCCGATCTGGTCGAGGCCGCGACGCGGCTGATGGAGCGGCTGGAACACACGACCGGGCTTGATCGCAGTATCGAGTTCCTGCCCTCCAATACCGGGCTTGCCGCGCGCCGGGCGGCCGGGCTTGGGCTTTACCGGCCGGAGATGGCGGTGCTGCTCGCCTTTGCCAAAATGGCGGTCTACAACGCGCTCTTGCCGTCCGAACTGCCCGATGATCCGGCCTTCGCCGACGATCTGACGACCTATTTCCCCTCGGCCCTGCACACGCGGTTTGCGACCGAGATCGCACGCCACGGGCTGAAGCGCGAAATCGTCGCGACCGTCCTGACCAACCAGATCATCAATCGCGGCGGGCTTACCTTCGTCTCCGAACTCGAACGCGATAGCGGCAAGTCGATCCCGGCGATCGTGCGCGGCTTTGCCATTGCGCGCAGCCTGCTGAAACTGGCCCCTATCTGGGCCGCGATTGAGGCGCTCGACGGCAAATCCTCCAGCACCGATCAGATCTCTCTCTATCGCGCAGTGGCAAAGGCGGTCTACCGCACCGTCGCCTGGCTGATCGAGCAACCCTTGCCTTCCGCCATTAGTGCCGCGATCCACATTCTGGACGACAAGATCGCCCGGCTGGAGCGCGCCTTGCCAGAGCCGCAGGGCCTGCCCGATCCGGCCGGCGTGCCGGCTGATCTGATCCGCCGCGTGCGCCGGCTGGAACAACTGGCCGATACGCTGGCCGTAGTCGGCGTTGCCGATGCCGCCGGGGTCGCCATCGACAAGGCAGCCGATGCCTATTTCAACGCAGGTGCGAGGTTCGGCATCGAGACGCTGCGCGCCCTCGCATCGGGCATCGCCACGCCGGATGGCTGGTCGCGTGAGGCGCTGACCGGACTGCTGAGCGACCTATCCCGGCATCAGCAGCATCTGGCGGCCAAGCTGATCGCCCAGGGCGAGAGCTGGCTCGGCGCCAAGTCGGAAAGTCAGGCGCGGCTGAGCCGGCTATTGGGTGAGCTGCAAGCGGCCGGAGCGCCCGATCTGGCGCGGCTGGCGGTGGCGGAGCGGGCGGTCAGGGAGCTGGTGTGACGCGCGTTCTATCTCGCAGTTGGCCGAATAGGACCAACATCCATACCGTCATAGGATTGTAGAGAAAGCCGCTCAGCCAGTGCGTAAAATTCATGGTTTCGCGCGTACAAAGTCGATGGCGTGTGGATCTCTATGCGCTCAACGTGCAACCGAAAAATTTGGCGCCCTTTGACTGGTTCAATGCCAACGACCCGATAACCGGCCGCGCCCAGTTCTGTGGCAGCCTTTTGCAGCTTTTCGATGCTGGGATCGAAGAAAAAATAACCCCAAAGAAGCGGCCCATCCACGTCCCAAGTCGTCTTGGCGCGAATGTTCGCGAACATGTTCTCTAATTCCGAGAT
>CAIZEE010000176.1 GCA_903931835.1 uncultured Elstera sp. | reverse complement strand
CCGAGAATGTCGGATTCCTTCATGATCATGAGCTCTTCATTGTCGAGCTTGACCTCGGTGCCGGACCACTTGCCGAACAGCACGCGGTCGCCGACTTTCACTTCCAGCGCGATCAGCTTGCCATCTTCGCCACGGCCGCCTGGGCCGACGGCAACGATTTCACCCTGCATCGGCTTCTCTTTCGCAGTGTCGGGGATGATGATGCCGCCGGCAGTCTTTGCTTCCTGCTCAATGCGGCGAACAAGCACCCGGTCATGCAACGGCCGGAACTTCATGGGAGAGCCTCCTTAATTTTGTAAAACGGGAACCACCTTGTGGGCGGCGTGTTAGCACTCACCCTCGATGAGTGCCAGATAGGTAAGAGATCGCCGCCAGCGTTTCAAGTGGAGTTTCCATGACATCGGCAGCACTCCCCTGACTATGCTGCTAATGCATTGTTATCGTTAGATTTTTATTGCCCGCTGGAAAATCCCGAGCGAGAGTATGCGTGAGGGTTTTGTTACATGGGGGGCTTTGGATGAGTGATCTGGCGCGCCAACTGAACGACTACCGCATGACGCTCGCGGAAATTACCTATCACCTGCCCGATCATCCGGGTCTGCTGCAAACCTTTCTTTGGCAGGATCTGGACATCGCTCCCGCCTTCCCGGTCTTACGCAAATTCCTTGATTTCTGGGGCCATAATCTGGATGGCAAGCTGCATTCGGTGCGCATCTCCGATGTCAAATTGATCCAGCCCGGCCGCTACTGCCACGGCTCGGAGTTCCTCATCCAGTAGCAGTCCTAATCCCGGTCTTCGCGCAGCAGGCCGAACAGCAAATGGTCTTCCCAGGCGCCGTTGATGCGCAGGTAAGAACGCGCCATGCCTTCCTGGTGGAAGCCGACTTTCATGAGCAGCCGGTAGCTGGCCTCGTTGCGCGGCAGACAGGCGGCCTCCAGGCGGTGCAATCCCAAATCCGAGAAAGCGAAGCTGATCAACGCATCCAGCGCCTCGGTCATATAGCCCTGATCGGCGAATTCAGCGCCGATCCAGTAGCCGATCCCCGCTGTCTGCGCGACACCGCGCCGGACATTCGACAGCGCGATGCCACCGAGCAGCCGTTCATCGCTGCGCCGAACCAGATGGAAGGCATAACCCACATCCTCCCGCCAATCGGCCAGGATGCGGCGTAGCCGGCGGCGATAGCTCATCCGGCTCAGCGCATCGGCCGGCCAGACCGGCTCCCAGGGCTCAAGGAAACTGCGCGAGGCTTCGCGCAGGCGGCTCCAATCCAGGTACTCGCCGCGCTTTGGCGGGCGCAGATAAATCCGATCGCCGCCTAAAATAACGTCCTGCAGTGGTTCGACAAAAAGTGCCACCATGGAAGACGTCACCGATCCCTATGCGAGAGCCGCTTTGACGGCAGCCGACGCGTCGAACCCACCCGTTGGACCGACGCTGACAATGGTCGGCGCCTGCTCCACCATCCGGGCTGCGACCCGGGCGATATCATCTGGCGTGACCCGGTCCAGTTCCGCCAGCAGCTCGGCCACAGTCAGCGGCCGGCCATGGGTGATCAGATGCTGCGCCAGCGCCTCGCCACGGGCCGACGTGCTTTCGCGCGACATCAGCAGCCCGGCGCGAAGCTGCGCACGGGCGCGGCGCAATTCCGGCTCGTCGATGGCCTTTGTCAGCTTGATCAACTCGTCGCAAAGAACCGGTACGAGTTCGGGCAGATCCTCCTCACCCGTTCCGGCATAGATGCCGAACAGGCCGCTATCGCGGAAAGACGAAGCGAAGGAATAGATCGAATAGACCAGCCCGCGCTTCTCGCGCACTTCCTGGAACAGCCTCGAGGACATGCCGCCGCCCAGCACGGTCGAGTACAGCGAATGGGCATAATAATCCGGATCAAGCGCGCCGACGCTGGGAAAACCGACGACGAGGT
>CAIZEE010000175.1 GCA_903931835.1 uncultured Elstera sp. | reverse complement strand
TTGATCGGCGTCTTTGATTCGGGCAGCGGCGGGTTGACGGTGATGCACGACCTTGAGCAAGCCTTGCCCGATCAGGCGTTCATCTATCTTGGGGATCACGGCAACGCGCCGTACGGACACCGCTCACCAGAGGAAATTTACCGGCTGACGCTGCAGTCGCTGGAGCGGCTGTTCGGCCTTGGCTGCTCGCTCATCGTCGTCGCCTGCAACACGGCGGCTGCTACCGGACTTCGACAATTGCAGCGGACATGGCTGCCGGATGCCTATCCGGATCGCCGGGTGATCGGCGTCATCGTGCCAGTGGTCGAGGAGGTGACCGGCATCCCGTGGAATACCGATGCCGGATCGGCCCTGTCGGCGCCGCCCGCAAAGCCGGTTCGTGTCGCCGTGTTCGCAACCGAGCACACGGTTCGCACTCGAGCCTATGTCGGGGAAATTGAGAAGCGCGCACCATCGCTTCAGATCAATCAACAGGCCTGTCCCGGCCTGGTGGCGCTGATCGAGCAGGCGACGCCCGAGCCAATTATACGAGCGGCCGTTCGCGGCCATGTCGGCACGTTGCTGAGCGCAATGCAGGGGACGCCCGATATCTGCATCCTAGGCTGCACGCATTACCCGCTGATCGAGCAGATCTTTGCCGACGAGCTGCCACCATCGGTCCGGCTATTGTCGCAACCGGCCATCACGGCGGCCAGCCTGACTCGCTATCTGGAACGGCATCCCCGGCACCGACTCCTCCGGGAAGGTCCGACGCCATTCTTCACCACGGGGGCGGCAGATCAGGCTTCGGCGCTGGCGACACGCTTCTATGGCCGCCCGATCAGCTTCTCAACACTCTAGCGTGCCGCCGCGTCGTCCAGCGCCATGCCGGTGGCGCCGTTCCAATCGCCGCCGATCGCCTTGACCAGCGACACGGTGGTGTTGAGCTGGCGGGTCTTGATATCGACAGCGGTAAGATCGGCCTGCAGCGCTGCATTCTGCGCGGAGACGACTTCGAGATATGTCGTCAGCCCGCCGGAATAGCGCAGCTGGGCCTGGCGTAACGCCGCAGCGGTTGCGCGCACGGCGGCTGCTTCCGATTGCGCCTCATCGCCCAATTGATGCAGGCCGGCGAGGCTATCCTCGACATCGCGATAGGCTTCCAGGACTGTTTCGCGATAGGCGGCGACGGTTTCGTTGTATTGCGCGCGGACCTGTTCGTTCAGCGCGTCGGTCTTGCCGGCGTCGAAAATCGGACCAATCGCATTGATGCCGGCGCCCCAAAGCCCCGCCGGACCGCTGAAGAGCTGGGCTGGGCTGGCGGATTCAAAGCCGAGCGCGCCGGTCAGGCTGAACACCGGGTAATAGGCTGCCCGCGCGACGCCGATCGCGGCATTGGCGGCGGCAACCCGCCGTTCAGCCTCCGCCACGTCCGGCCGGCGCTCTAGCAGCGAGGACGGCAATCCCGGCTGGATCATCGGCGGCGTCGCACCCAGCGGCAGCGGCGCCAGCGAGAAGGTGGCCGGCGTCTCGCCCAACAGAATCGCAATCGCGTGTTCCATGGTGGCGCGTTTCAGGCGGTTGTCGCTGGCTTGCGTTTTCGCGGTATTGAGCTGGGCTTCGGCCTGGGCCACATCGACCTCGGCCGCCGCCCCGCCATCATGCAGGCTGATTTCGAGCTTGAGCGCGCGCGCATAGGCGTCGACAGTCTGGTCGAACACCGATTGCTGCGAATCATAGCCGCGCAGCGTGAAATAATCGCCGGCAAGCTCCGCCTGCAGGCTGAGCGCCACGGCGCCGAGATCGGCGGCGCTTGCCTGCGCCAGAGCCCGCTGCTGCGCCACCGTATTGCGCACGCGGCCCCAGACATCAATCTCATAGGAAATCGTCGGGTCGATGATCAGGTCATTGGCGTTGCGCGGCCTGATCGGCGAGGCGACGCGTCTGGAATGCTCGGTATGGGTCGCCCCGGCATTGCCGGTGATCTGCGGGTAGTAGGAGGAAGCCGCCTGGCGCGCCACGGCCCGCGCCTCGTCATAGCGGAATACCGCCTGCTTCAGCGTCTGGTTGTCGGCGTCGAGCCTCGTTTCCAGATCATTCAGGCCCGTATCGTTGAACACCGACCACCAAGCGGATTTTGGCAGATCGGCCGGCTGTCCAGGCTTCCAATCGGCCAGTTCCTTATAGACCGGGGATGGTGCGCTCGCCGGCACCTGATAATCCGGGGCGAGCGAACAGCCGGCAAGGGCGAGGAGCAGTGCCCCGCCCGGCAGTACCCATAGCGCCCGGGTCAATTGGCGGTCCGCGCCGAGGCGCTGCCTTGATTCTGTCCCGTAGCACCGGGTTGCGGCGCCGGCGACGGCTGCGCGAGACGGACCTGCTGGCCATCGCCCAGCGAATCGGGCGGATTCAGCACGATGCGGTCGCCCGGCGCCAGGCCGGTCAGCACCTCAACCTCGGTGCCGTAATCGCGGCCCATGGTGATCGGCACCAGCTGCACCTTGTCGTCGCCGGCGAGCTTGGCGACCCGCAGGCCTTCAGAGCGGAACAAAAGCGTGTTGATCGGCGCCCGCACGGTCTGCGCCATTGTCGGCAGGGCGATGTGCACCTCGGCATAGCCGCCGGGCAGCAGCTTGTTATCGGCATTATCGGCCTGCAGCTCGACCAGCAGCGTCCGCGCGGCCGGATCGATCGCATCGGCGGTGCGCACCAGAACCGCCGGGAAGCGCTTGCCGGGATACTGGCTGAACACGAGCTCCGCCTTCATATCGACGCCGACCTTGGGCGCGTAGGTCTGCGGCACCTGGACATAGATGCGCAGCTTGGTGTTGTCGGCGACGTTGAAGAGTTGCGGGCCGACGCCGCTGCCAGCGTTGATCAAGGCGCCGACATCGATGCGCCGCGCAGTGACCACACCATCGAACGGGGCGACGACGCGGGCGAATTCCTTCAGCTGACGCAGGCGGGCGACATTGGCCTGCGATGCCCGGACGGCGGCACTCTTGGCCGCAGCGTCGGCCGCCTTCTCGTCATTATCCTGTTTCGACACCGAATCGGTCGATAGCAGGATGCGCCAGCGCTCCGCCGTCGAGCGCGCCAGTTGCTCGTTCGCCTGGGCGGTGGCGAGGTCAGCCTCGGCCTGGCGCAGCTGATCATCAACCTCAGGCGAATCGATTTCGGCCAGAAGCTGGCCCTTGGTCACATGCGCGCCGATATCGGTGTACCACGCCTTGATATAGCCGCTGGTGCGGGCGTAGATCGGCGCCTGGAGTTGCGCCTCGACCGTGCCGGGCAGGATCAACTCTTCCGACACCGGTCCTTGGCCGATGGTCACGGTCTGAACCGACGCGATCGCATCGCGTTCCGTCACCTTCTCAAGATCGGCATTGGCGGCAAAACGATTGGACAGGCCCAATCCGGCAAGGGTGACGAGGACCGCCAGGAAGACAATGCCGCTGATTCTCAGCATGGCCGGGCTCGGCCGTGGGCGGGCGGCACGCTTTTGTAGCTCACTCACCGGGAACCTCCGAAGTTGATACGCCGCCATGACGGACATGCGCGTGTGAACGCGAGCTGCGGCCATGCACAAGGCAGAAAACGAGGGGTACGAAGAACAATGTGGCAATCGTCGCAAAGGACAAGCCGCCTATAACGGCACGGCCGAGCGGCGCGTTCTGCTCACCACCCTCACCCAATCCGAGCGCCATCGGCACCATGCCGATGATCATGGCAAGGGCGGTCATCAGCACCGGACGGAACCGCCCGAACCCGGCTTCGATCGCGGCCGTCAACGCCTCACGCCCATGGGTCATGCGCTCGCGCGCGAAACTGACGACCAGGATCGAGTTCGCGGTCGCGACACCCATGCACATGATGGCGCCGGTCAGTGCGGGCACACTCAACGTCGTATGGGTTAAGAACAGCATCCAGACGATACCGGCAAGTGCGGCGGGCAAGGCGGTGATGATGATGAACGGGTCGAGCCAGGACTGGAAATTGACCACGATCAGCAAATAGACCAGCACGATTGCGAAAGCGAGGCCGCCGAACAGCCCGGTGAAGGAGCTCTTCATGGTCTCCATCTGGCCTCGCGGTGTCACCACCGTTCCCTTGGGCACATCGCTTTTGGTCTCGGCCAGAATCTGGGTGATATCGGCACCCACGCCACCCAGATCGCGATCCTGTACGGCGCCGTAAATATCGACGAGCGGCTGGACGTTGTAATGCGAGGACACAGCCGAGGCGACGCCACGGCTGACCGTGGCCACCGCGCGCAGAACCTGTGGCGCCACATTCGGCGAGGTCGAGGTGATCGGAATATTCTCCAGCGCCTGGATCGAATCCAACTGGTATTGCGGCGTCTGGGCGACCAGCGAATAGGACACGCCGTTCTTTGGATTGAGCCAGAAATTCGGCGTCGCCTGCGAGGTGCCGCTCAGCGTCACCAGCATCGAGTTGGCGATATCACGCTCGCTCAATCCCAGATCCTGGGCGCGGCTGCGATTGACGTCGACGCGTAAGGCGGGCACGTCGAAGGCCTGCTGAATGCGCAGATCGACCAGTCCCGGCACGTGCTTCAGCTTGTCGAACAGCTTGATCGCGTATTGATGGTTGGCGTCGAGATTATTGCCGGCGATCTGGATGTCGATCGGCGCCGGCAGACCGAAATTCAGGATCTGGCCGACGATATCGGCGGGCAGGAAGGCGAAGGTGACGCCGGCGAATTGCAGCGGCAGCCGCTCGCGCAGCGTGCGCACATAATCGGCGGTCGGCTTGTGATCGGGCTTGAGCGAGATCAGCAGATCGGCATCCGATGTGCCGACCGGCGCCGAGTTGCTATAGGACAGGTTGATGCCGCTGACCGGCACGCCGATATTGCTTACTACGCTGCCGAGTTCGGCAGGCGGAATCACGCTGCGCAAAGCCTGCTCAATCTGCTCGCACAGGCTGGCGGTTTCCTCAATGCGCATGCCGGAATGCGCGCGGATATGCAGCTTGATCTGGCCGCCATCGATGGTCGGGAAGAAATCCTCGCCAAGGAACGGCGCCAGGGCGAATGAGGCGATCACCAACGCCATGAAACCGGTCGCCACTTTCTTGCGGTTCAACAGCGCCATGGTCAGCAGCGTGCGGTAGCGGATGCGCACGGCCTCAAACCGCGTATTGAAGCCCTGCTGGAAGCGGCCGAGGAAGGACGGCTTCTTGTGATCATGCGCGTCATGGCGATGCAGCAGGAATTTCGCCAGCGTCGGGATCAGCGTACGCGACAGGATATAAGAGGCCAGCATGGCGAAGACCACCGATTCGGCCAAGGGCACGAACAGGTATTTGGCGACGCCGGTCAGGAAGAACATCGGCACGAAGACGATGCAGATACACAAGGTGGAGACAAGGGCGGGGATGGCGATCTGCTGCGCGCCGTCCAGAATCGCAGGCTCAACATCCTTGCCGGATTCCAGATGGAAATTGATGTTCTCGATCGCCACCGTCGCATCGTCGACCAGGATGCCGACGGCGAGCGCCAACCCGCCCAGCGTCATGATGTTGATCGTCTCACCCAACGCCGACAGCATGATGATCGAGCTCAACACCGAGAGCGGGATCGACACGGTGATGATCAGCGTGCTGCGCCAGCTGCCGAGAAACAG
>CAIZEE010000174.1 GCA_903931835.1 uncultured Elstera sp. | reverse complement strand
GGCGATTTGCGTCGGCCTAGGGCGGCGAATTCAATCGGCCGCAGATGGCGATTACGATCGGCCAGAGGTGGCGAATTCAATCGGCCCGGAGTGGCGATTTCCGTCGGCCTGTGCATTCTGGACAAAGTGAGCCGCACCGGACGAATTGTCCGATTCGCTATGCGCTAGGCCGCTGATTCGTAACAATATTTATCGAATAGCATGCATAGCGTGACGCTACTGTTCTGATTTTTGTGCTGGATTGATAAAGATGGCGTTTACCGCCACGCCCTCGCCGCCAGAAAATAATCAGCACTGTGGCTATCTCTTTTGAAGAAGGGTTGCGTCATGCAACCCCACTAGCCTTACGGCAATGAGTGGGGGTTGCGCGGTCATAGACCGACAGACGCGACGGTGCGGGCAGAGCCGAACGGCTCAACACGGTGCGTCTGTCGCTCGCCTTGGTCTTGACGGCGCAATGGGGCTAAGCCCCTGCGTTGTTACTTCCGCGCGCGAAGGGGGCGCGGCGGCCCCGCGAACGAAGGTGAAAGCGGAGACGACTTTACGACTCGGTCGCTTCACTTAATGCTTCGGTCAGCTGCGCAACTAACGTGTTGCGCCGCAACCTTGAAAGTTTATCCAGATTTTGTTGCCGCCAACGGACTGCCGGAAGCTCGGCAACATGGAGCATGCCAAGGAGCGACCAGTCCGGCTCACCCTTCTCGAAGCTGAGCAAGAACCGACGGTGGTCACCTGGCATCCTGCCTACCATTTCCGCGATGATGGTTTCGCGTACTTCTACCAGCGTATCGAGCGCGATGGGTTCCGTGGTCATACCGACGAAACCACGCTCATATTCGGCGACGAGGTTTTTTCGATGGGGCGAGAGCACTTCGGCCATGGGGCGACCGTGCCCGAGTAGGTAGACGATAAAGGCGCAGCGCACCTCGTCCGTCACGCCCTCATTGGCGAGCAATTCCCGCACGTCAAAAAGATCGCGCGGATGCTGCCGGTCGAGGGCAGCAATAATCTTTCCGGCATAAAGATCGGCGAACGAAACCACTTGCGTTTCTGTAAAACCGAACGTCGCTTCGACGGCAGCAGATACGGCTTTCAGCTCGGGCGGATAGGCGCAACCGCGCAAGACGGGCGTCACTTCGATCTTGATCTGAACGCCACTCGCATCGACCAGTAATTTAAGGGCGATCTGGGTTGCCTTCATTCGCACCGGTGTCACGCGCACGCCTGGAATGGTTAGCGTGATGCGCGCGCTGATCCGTCCAAGCGCCGCATCGATGGCCGCGAGGGAGTCATCCCATCCCATGATCGGAACAAAGGTGAGGTCGATATCGACCGAAAGGCGCGGCATGTCACGATAGAAGAGATTGATCGCGGTGCCCCC
Source organism: uncultured Elstera sp. (assembly GCA_903931835.1). Taxonomy (GTDB): domain Bacteria; phylum Pseudomonadota; class Alphaproteobacteria; order Elsterales; family Elsteraceae; genus CAIZEE01. The sequence continues at coordinate 1,428 of CAIZEE010000174.1, read as the reverse complement.
TTTGAGCGCGAACTCCTCTTCCTCGGCGACGAGCGGCAGCATGCGCATGAGCAGCGCGACTTGGCTCTGATAGAGATCACGATATGCCATCGAGATCCTTCGGCACGGTGATCTGATAGCGCGGATCGAGCTTGCCGCCCTTGACGAGGACGCGCTTGCCTGAGCCGAGGTCGAAATCTTCGGCCTTAAGCTGGCGACGCCAGGCGTGCGGGTGGCGGTCGGCGAAGAAGAAAAATAGCCGTTTCACCTTCACGCTTCGACAGTCGCCCAAGAGTTTTGCGAGGCGTCGCGGGCTGAGGTTGGCAAGTCCCTCCATCAGCATATCGACCTGATGGAAGCTTTCGCGATTGGGCAACTCGTCTAGCAGTTCAAGGAAAGCGCGCTCGGGAGTTGATATGGTCATCGGCCATTCGGAATTTCCCCAGGATATTTGACGGACGCCATGGGGTGAATCCGTGCTCCAGCCTTGCTTGGAGGAAAGATCAAACGCCATGTTCGTAAGGCCGCGTGTCACCGGATCATTGGCAAACAGGCGGTCGCTGTTGTGGTGATGAAAGGCAACATCAAGGGGGAGTTTTTCAACCCATGTCGGGAGAGGCACCGCGCCATAAAGATGCACCTCGCGGACTTGCTGGGTGAGGTAGTGACTGAAGCCCTGGACTTGGAGCGCGGTCCGCCCGCCAACGATGAGTGGCAATCCCAGCAAATTCTGCAAGGATATGACCACGAATTCCCAACCGAGCGGGGCATTGCCACGGCGATAGACGCGGTGGGTGGGCTGGCCTAACCAGCCAGCGGACACGTAATGGCTGCGTAGGGAGCGGGAGTAGCCCTGGCGCTCCATCCATGCGGCATCGACCAGTAATCCCTCCGGGAGCTGGTGCGAGAGCTGGTTTATTTTGCTGTCATTATGTTTAGCCACGCTTGACATAATGATATAATTTCAAACTCAAGTCCAGTTTGAAATGGGGTCGATATGCCAAGGCTCATTTGACAAATGGCTACTATTCCAAACTCGTGCCTCAACCTTATCCGCTCCCGAACAAATCGAGCTGCTGAGTAGCGGCATGGGACGCTTTCCAGCATGCGCCTTTGGCTTTGGCATCAAGCCACGCTTTGACAAAAGCTTCCGGCCCGCCGTAAGCGGCCACCTCGTCGGGGTGCAGGAAATGCGACCGATAGCCAGTCTCGGTGATCGGCAGTGGCGCTCGCGGCGGCTCGATGGTGGTGATGTCCAAATGGGCGACGCCAAGATGACCACGGCCTTGCTCGACCGGCTCACTCACCACTGCCACATCCTGGAAACCGGCAACGACAGCTTCCGGTTCAAGGCCAGCGCTGCAGCCGCCAAAATCACGAAAGGACCAACCCGTGACGTAGCCACCAAAACCCGCTAACGCAGCATCAGAGGCGGGTCACTTCTCGGTG
>CAIZEE010000173.1 GCA_903931835.1 uncultured Elstera sp. | reverse complement strand
GACGCGACGGTCAAGGGTGGCACCTACTTCCCGATGACGGTGAAGAAGCATCTGCGCGCACAGGAGATCGCGCGCGAGAACCGGCTGCCGTGCATCTCTCTGGTCGACAGCGGCGGCGCCAACCTGCCCAACCAGGACGAGGTGTTTCCCGACCGCGAGCATTTCGGCCATATCTTCTACAATCAAGCAACCATGTCCGCCCTCGGCATTCCGCAGATCGCGGTGGTGATGGGCCTTTGTACGGCAGGTGGCGCCTATGTGCCGGCCATGTCGGACCAAAGCATCATGGTACGCAATCAGGCGACCATCTTTTTGGCCGGGCCGCCGCTGGTGCGGGCCGCAACCGGCGAAGTCGTGTCGGCGGAGGATCTGGGCGGCGCCGATGTGCATGTTCGCCATTCGGGCGTCGCTGATTACATGGCGGAGAACGACTACCATGCGGTCGGGATCGCACGTGAGTTGGTCGGCAATCTCAACCGGTCGAAACAGACACGGCTGAAACTTCGCGAACCGCTGCCGCCGCTTTACGATCCGCAAGAGCTTTACGGCATCGTCTCGGCCGATCCGAAGAAACCCTATGACGTCCGCCAGATCATCGCGCGCATCGTCGATGGATCGGAGTTTGATGAGTTCAAGCCGCTTTACGGCCAGACGCTGGTCACCGGGTTCGCGCATATCTGCGGATATCCGGTCGGCATCATTGCCAATAACGGCATCCTGTTTTCCGAATCGGCGCTGAAGGGTGCCCATTTTATTGAATTGTGCTGCCAGCGCGGCATACCGCTGGTTTTCCTGCAGAACATCACCGGCTTCATGGTCGGGCAGAAATACGAGGCGGGCGGGATCGCCAAGGATGGCGCCAAGCTGGTCGCCGCCGTCTCCTGCGCGTCTGTGCCGAAATATACGGTGATCATCGGCAACAGCTTTGGCGCCGGCAATTACGGCATGTGCGGGCGCGGCTACGATCCGCGGTTCCTGTGGATGTGGCCCAATGCGCGGATTTCCGTGATGGGTGGCGAGCAGGCCGCCAGCGTCATGGCGCGGGTCCGCCGCGACGGTATCGAGGCGAAGGGCGGCACCTGGTCTGCAGAGGACGAGGAGGCGTTCAAGCAGCCTTTGCGCGACCAGTATGAACGCCAGGGCCATCCCTATTACTCATCCGCACGCCTGTGGGATGACGGCGTGATCGATCCGGTCGACACGCGCATGGTGCTGGGACTGGCGCTATCCGCCTCGCTCAACGCACCGGTAGAGGAGACACGCTTCGGCGTGTTCCGCATGTGAGTCTGCTGATCGACATTAATGGCGGTATCGCCCGGTTCACCTTGAACCGCCCGGAGGTGCACAACGCCTTCGACGAGGTTGTGATCGCCGAATTGCGGGATGCCTATGACCGCGCTGCGACTGACGCATCGGTGCGCGCGATCGTGCTTCAGGCGATGGGCAAGAGCTTCTCATCTGGTGGCGATCTCAATTGGATGAAGCGGATGGCGGGCTTTTCCTATGAGGAGAACCTGGCTGACGCGCGGTCGCTGGCCGGTCTCATGCGCGCGATCGATTGCAGTCCCAAACCGACGCTCGTCCGAGTGCAAGGCTCTGCCTTTGCCGGTGCGCTGGGCCTGATCGCCTGTTCCGACATCGCCATCGCCGTGCCGGAAGCGGAGTTCGCGGTAACGGAGGTGCGGGTCGGGTTGGTCCCGGGTGTCATCAGCCCGTATCTGGTCCGCGCCATGGGTGCGAGGCAGGCACGGCGATGGTTCCTGACGGGGGAGCGTTTCTCCGCTGCGCAGGCTCAGGCGATGAATTTGCTGCACGACGTGGCACCGGCGGACCAGCTTGATGACGCCATCGCCCGGACGCTGGAGCTGCTGCTGAAGGCCGGACCTGAAGCGGTGAAGGGGACCAAGACGCTTGTCGCTGCGGTCGACCGGCCGATTGATGACGAGGTGGTCGACGGGACTGCAGCCCGCATCGCCGCAGCGCGTGCCGGCGCAGAGGGACGTGAAGGTGTTGCGGCGTTCCTTGAAAAAAGCAAACCCTCCTGGCTCGTGAGCAAGCCATGATCCGGCCGATCAACACGCTGCTGATCGCCAATCGCGGTGAAATCGCCTGTCGCGTCATCCGCACGGCGCGCCGGATGGGCATTCGCACGATCGCGGTGTATTCCGACGCCGACCGTAACGCCCAGCATGTGCAACAGGCCGACGAAGCCTATCCGATCGGCGCTGCACCAGCGCGCCAAAGCTATCTGCGCGCCGATGCAATCTTGGAAGCGGCAAGGCTGAGTGGGGCGGATGCGATCCATCCGGGTTACGGATTCCTGTCAGAGAATGCCGATTTTGCGGAGGCGTGTGCAGCCGCAGGAGTGATCTTCCTCGGGCCGCCGCCATCTGCGATCCGGGCGATGGGGTCGAAAAGCGCTGCCAAGACGCTGATGGAAAAGGCCGGCGTGCCGCTGGTGCCAGGCTATCACGGCGACGATCAATCGCTTGATGTACTGGCGGCGGCAGCCGATCGAATTGGCTTCCCGGTGCTGATCAAGGCGTCGGCCGGAGGCGGCGGCAAGGGCATGAAAGTGGTGACGGAGGCCGCATCCTTCGCCGATGCGCTCGATGCGGCGCGGCGCGAGGCGCTGAGTTCCTTCGGCGATGATCGTGTCCTGGTGGAGAAATATCTCGGCCGTCCCCGTCATATCGAAATGCAGGTCTTCGCTGATACCCACGGCAACATCGTGCATTTGTTTGAGCGCGATTGTTCGATCCAGCGTCGGCACCAGAAAGTGGTGGAGGAGGCACCGGCCCCCGGCATGTCGGCCGAGCGCCGCCGGATGATGGGCGAGGCGGCGATCGAGGCGGCGCGCGCCGTGGGCTATGTCGGCGCCGGCACGATCGAGTTCATCGCCGAGGGCGAGGATTTCTTCTTCATGGAGATGAATACCCGCCTGCAGGTCGAGCATCCGGTGACGGAGGCGATCACCGGCCAGGATCTCGTCGAATGGCAAATCCGCGTCGGACGGGGCGAGGTTTTGCCTCTGACCCAGGACGAACTTAGCATACACGGCCACGCCATCGAGGTGCGTCTCTACGCGGAGGATCCGAGCCGAGATTTCCTGCCGCAGATCGGCACGCTGACGCATCTGGCCTTGCCGGAAGGCGTGTCCGGCGTGCGCGTCGATGCGGGGGTGAAGAGCGGCGATAGCGTGTCGATCCATTACGACCCGATGATCGCCAAGATCATTGCCGCCGGTGCCGATCGGACGGAGGCGGTGAACCGCCTGCGCGCCGCTTTGGCGGCAACCGAAGTGGTGGGTGTCGTGACCAACCGAGTATTCCTGCAAGCGATCGCCGCCCATCCGGCCTTCGCCAGAGCAGAGCTCGATACCGGCTTTATCGGGAGGTATTCAGCCGATTTATTGCCGGCCGCTCAGCCTGCTTCGGACCGCATGCTTGCCCTTGCCGCTCTGGCCGTCTTGAGCGGTGAGGAGCGGGCGCAGTCCAAAGTGGTCGATCCCGCCGATCCGTTCTCACCCTGGGGCCAGACGCCCGGTTGGTCGTTGAACCATCAATCCTATAGCGATGTCATTCTGCTGGATGACGATCGGGAGGTGTCCGTTCGCGCCTATTTCCGGGGCCGCAACCTGGTAATGGCTCTGCCCGGCGGCGAAAGGGAGGTCGACGGCGCCTATGACGCCGATGGGCGACTGATCGCGCGTCTTGATGGCGTCCGAATCGTCGTCCGGGCCATTCGGGACGGCAAGCATTTGACGATCTTCGCCGACGGGACGGAACACAGTTTTGTCCTGCGCGATCCGCGAGAGGTTGAGGTCACGGGCGGCGAGGTCGGGCGTCGGGTTGCCCCCATGCCGGGCCTGGTGACGCAGGTTCTGGTCGCGGCCGGCGACACCGTCGCAAAGGGTGCGCGGTTGCTGACCTTGGAGGCGATGAAAATGGAAATCGCCATATCAGCACCGCGCGACGGTGTCGTCGCTAGGGTGGATTATGCCGTGG
>CAIZEE010000172.1 GCA_903931835.1 uncultured Elstera sp. | reverse complement strand
GTGATGCGCGTCTTCAAGATCGAGGTCGCCGACATCCCGACCGTGACGCGCATCATGGCCGAATGCGAAAAACTGGACGCCTTCGCCAGTGCCGACCCGTATCGGCAGGTCGGCGCGCCAGCAGCCTAGGGCGGAGTCATTCAGGCGGATATTTGCGCGCGGTCTCGGCCAGCGACGCGGCGCATAATTCCTCCAACGCGTCCAAATTGACGTCGGACAGACGTTTGATGTGCAGGCAGCCGCCGCTGACCTTGTGCTTGCCGAGCCGCGCCAGCACCTCCGCGTGGCTGGCGAAAACGCCGCTTAGATAGAGCGTCGTGTCGGCCTTGCGCGGCGAGAAGCCGATGCGGCACATATCGCCTTCCCGCCCGCTGTCGTAACGATAGTGATAGCGCCCGAAGCCGATGATTTTCGGACCCCACATTTTCGCCGGATAGCCGGAGACCCGTTCGAGCAATTGGACCAGCACCTGCCCGTCGGCGCGCCGCTGCTCATTGGACACGGTGGACAGAAATGCCGCTACATCAGCCTCGGTTTCCTGGGTCTTATTCTCCGCCATCCCATCCTCCGAATTACCTGTCGATCGTCTCCATCATGCGTTCTGGATACCGCTCACCCGATGCGACACCGGGCGGCAGGGCGTCGTCAAGTACCCGCATATCGACCTCATCGAATTTGATCGCCGCGGCGGCGACATTCTCTTCGAGATATTTCCGCCGCTTGGTGCCCGGGATCGGAACGACATCCGGGCCCTTATGCATCAGCCAGGCGAGTGCGATCTGGCCGGGCTTGGCGCCCTTTTCCGCCGCCATGTCGCGCACCGTCTGGGCCGCCTGGACATTGATTTCGTAATTCTCGCCCTGATAGCGCGGATCGCGGTGACGGTAATCGGTTTCGGGGTAGTCCTCCGCGCGCTTGACCTCGCCGGTCAGGAAGCCGCGGCCGAGCGGGCTGAACGGCACCAGCCCGATGCCGAGTTCGCGCAAAACCGGAATGATCTCGCCTTCCAGATTGCGCTCCCACAGCGAATATTCGCTCTGCAGGGCCGATACCGGATGAACCGCATGGGCGCGGCGGATATTGGCGATGCCGGCCTCCGACAGGCCGAAATACTTGACCTTGCCCTCGCGCACCAATTCCCGGACGGTTCCTGCGACATCCTCAATCGGCACGGTCGGGTCGACGCGGTGCTGATAGATCAGGTCGATGTGGTCGGTTTGCAGCCGTTTCAGCGAACCCTCGACCGCGCGGCGGATATTATCAGGATGGCTATCGGTCTCGACGCCGACCATCTTGCCGTCGACCATACGGAAGCCGAACTTGGTCGCGATCGTCACCTCGCCCCGCCGGCCCTTGAACGCGCGGCCGAGCAGTTCCTCATTGATCAGCGGCCCGTAAACCTCCGCCGTGTCGAAGAAAGTGCAGCCAAGCTCAATCGAGCGATGCAGAGTCGCGATCGACTCGGTCTCATCCGCCGGGCCGTAGGACTGGCTCATGCCCATGCAGCCAAGACCGATCGCCGAGACTTCGAGGCCTTGGGAGCCTAGCTTGCGTTTGGGGAGGGTCATGGGATGTCCTTTCGAAAAAGCGGGTTCGCTGGTGCACTATAGGCACTGATAACGCCGCAAAGCCGCGCAAGGATCAGATCGGCCCATGTGGGGCATGCATGACTAGGGTAGCGTCACCCGCTTGCCGGTCATTGTCGTTTCGATCGGGCCGACGATCACGACCTCGTTGACGTCATAGAACCGTGCGGTGCCGTTCCCCGTCATCGTATCGCCATCGACCTTGAACACAAACGAGATCTCGCCGCGCGCGAGGTACTGGTGGGTCGTGCGGTCGGCGGTGACCTCAACGAACTTGCCCTTGATCCTGTCGCCATCGGCGACCCAGACACCCTTGCCGTCGCTGTCGCTGGCATGAGGGTCGCCGGCATCGGGATTGGCCTGCTGCATCGTGCCGTCCGCGTTGAAGACATACATGTGGTAGGGGAAGGGTGCGGCTGAGTCCTTCACTACCCAGGTGCCGATGATCGGGTTCGGGCGGCCGCAGCCTGATAGTCCCAGTAGCCCGACCATGGCCAGATAGCTGAGCTTTCTCACGGCGTGTCCATCCAATCGCTTTCACCGCCGATCGGATCGCCAGGCGGCACCTCCACCGATCGCGGACGGTCGGCCAGCAGTTTTTCCATCTGTTGCGAATCAAGCAAATGCCGCGACAGGCTGGCGCCCCAGGCACGCTCGGCCGGGTCGCCCTTGCGGTGGGAAAGCGTATCGGCGAGGTCGTGCACCCGTTGGTCGAGCAAGGCCGAGACCTCTGGCGCCGTGTCGGGGCGCCGCGCGGTCTGCGCCAGTGTGACGATCATGCGGTAGGCGATACGCCGGGTCAGCGCGTCAGTCTGATCCGGCAAGGTTGCCGCAACCAACTGGTCAAGCAGCTCGGACACGCCCAGCGCCTTCGCATCAGCCGCATGCTGCACCTCCAGCCGGGCAAGC
>CAIZEE010000171.1 GCA_903931835.1 uncultured Elstera sp. | reverse complement strand
GGCGCCGAGATCGGGGCTATCATCGCCGAGCCATTGACGAATAGTGGCGAGGTAGATGAGCATCAGTGCGCTGATCCGCACCTGCCCCGCGATACCCGAAGTCGACACGCCGGCAAGCTCCAGCGCCAAAGCCATCGATCGCCTGAGGCTGCGTAGAACGCCGGGCAGATCCGTTATAACGGCGGCGGAATCCTTGGATCCCGTCGGGCGCCCGAGTTGACGGAGCGCTTCCTTAAGCGGCATCAGCCGATCCAAACGCAGCATTAGAAGCTCAAACAGCCGATCTCGGATCGACGAGGCGGGGTCGTCTTCCGCAGCGGCCGCGACCATCGCACGATCGATCTCTTGGGATAGAAACAGCGCAACGCCGGAGCGCCCGGGAATGCGGTCATATAGGCTGAGCAGCGACACGCCCGCCTCACCCGCAATATCACGCAACTGGACCTGGCCGATCCCCTTGCTCGCGATCGCCCGGATCGTTGCGTCGAACAGGTTGCTGTTTGCTTCCGCCGCCACTTGATTGTCCCGCCTAACTGGCTTGTCCGTTACCCTTAACGCCCCAATTCGCGCGCCCGTTCCGCAGCCGCTTCGACGGCGTCATCAAAGAGAGATTGTAGCCGGTCCTCCGCTGTCAAGACAGAGAGGGCCGCAATCGTCGTGCCGCCGGGGCTGGAGACATTTCGGCGGAGCTCGGCCGCCGTCAGATCGCTTTGATGCATCAGCTCGGCAGCGCCCACCACCGTCTGCCGCGCGAGCTTCATCGCGAGGTCGGGTGCGAGGCCGGCCTTCACGCCAGCTGTGGCCAAGACCTCGACCAACAGGAACACATAAGCGGGCCCGCTGCCGGAGACACCGGTAACCGGGTCAATCAGCGCCTCGTCATCGATCCACTCAACCTGGCCGACGGCGCGCAACAGCCGATCGGCGGCCGCTCGTTGAACAGCGGAAACTGCCGCAGATGGTACCGCCACACTCATGGCGCGACCAACGGAGGCCGGCAGATTGGGCATCACGCGCACGACGCTGCTGCCGCCCAGCAGCTGCGATAGCGATGCGATGGACGTGCCGGCAAGGATCGATACGATCAATGTCGACTCGGTTATGATGGAGCGAAGGGAAGCGCCAACCGCCTCGACCATCTGCGGTTTGACCGCGACCACGACGGTTTCGGCGTGAAAGCCAGGCGGCAGTTCGGCCAAAACCGAAACCCACGCTACTCTGGCATCATTTAGAAATGGCGCCGCCGCGTTGGCCTGCGAATCGACCACGGTGACCGGGCCGAGACCGTCGCTGAGCCAGCCACGGAGCAGCGCCTGCCCCATGCGGCCACATCCAACCAGTAGAATGGGCTGAGGCTGCATGCGTCAGCGCCACGACAATGCAGTGAGCCGAATCAGGCTTCGCCGACGGTCTCGAACATCGCGGCCGCCATCGCTTCTGCCGCCGACTTGCCGCCCCAGATGGCAAACTGGAAAGCCGGGAAGAAGCGCTCGCATTCGGTGAAGGCTGCCTCTACCAGGTCTTCCAGCTGTTCCACGCTGGCGCCATCACGCAGGCCGCGCAGCGGAATGGTGTGGCGGAACATCGGCATGCCTTCATCGGCGCTGAGATCGAAATGGCCGATCCACAGCTTCTCATTCGCGAGAGCCAGTAGGTCATGAACATCGCGCCGGCGCGTCTGCGGTACCCGCGCATCGAAGGCGCAGGTGAAATGCAGGGCGCTGACATCGTCACGCCACATGAAATAAAGCCGATAGTCGCACCAGCGTCCGGTGATCTCGACCACAAGCTCATCATCGCTGGCCCGATCGAACGGCCATTCATTGGCCGCGACGATCTCTTCGACGATATCAAGCGGATTGGAATTTGGCGGGGTTACCGTCTCATCAAGACCGGTGGTCATAGCGCATACCTCCTCGCGGAAGGCGTTTTCGGGGAGATGTCAATTCGACATCTGGTGCAGGAGATCTTGTCGACCACTATAGCCAGTACTTTGCCAAAACTTGGTCGCTGTTGCAAGGCGGATGCGCATCACCGCATCGGAAAAACGCCTGACGCTTGATAGTCGCGGTTCGGTGGGATTGCAAGGTCATTCGGCCGGCTTGGCCGCCGCCTTCTTGGTGCGTTTTGCCGCAGCGCCCGGCCGCTTTGTCGAAGCGGTGTCGGCAGTCGCGGAAGCGGGCGATGCCTTGGCCGCCGGCGCCGACGCCGTCAACTCGGCAATCTTCGCTTCCAGGATCAGCACGCGGCCTTCCAACAATTCCTGTGCTGCCCTGGCATTGGCCGCCAGTTCGCGCACCGCGTCGAATTCGTCGCGAGGGACCAGGTTCATCTCGGCCGTGAACCGCTCCATGCGCTGGCGCACCATCGCCTCAACTTCGCCTCTGACACCCGCCATGGCGCCGAACGCGCCATTGGCAACGCGCGCGATATCTTCAAAAAAGCGATTTTCCGGCATCGAACAATCCTCCCCCACGTTCCGTTGTCCAACGATCCTTTGGGATTGAACATGATAGCGGCGGGGAAGGAACGCAAGGGAGGCCAGCATGGGTCGCTCATCCGCCGCCACAAACTGCAGGCTGTTGTGCGGCCCCGGACATGCTCCTATAACGCAGGTTGTTTCGTGTTGATGGGATGGATCGCCAGCGTGCGGGGTAGATCATGATCGTGATTACCGGCGGCGCCGGTTTCATCGGCTCCAATCTGGCAGCAGCACTCGAGGCAAGGGGCGAGCATGAGCTGATCGTCGTCGATCGCTTGGGCTCGGACGATAAATGGCGCAACCTCGCCAAACGCGAATTAGCCGGGCTGATCGCGCCATCGGAACTGACCGCGTTGCTCGACGCCCATGCCAGCGAGATCGACGTCATCTTTCATATGGGTGCGATCTCAACGACGACGGAGAGCGACGTCGATCTAATCGTCGCCAATAATATCGAACTCAGCCTGAAACTCTGGGAGTGGTGCGCCTGGCGCGGCGCCCGGTTCATCTACGCGTCAAGTGCGGCAACTTATGGCGACGGGGCTGCTGGCTTCGATGACGACGGCTCGGTCGAGGGGCTGGCGCGGTTGCACCCGCTCAACGCCTATGGCTGGTCGAAGCATATGGTCGATCGCCGGATCGCGCGGTTAGTGGCAAATGGCAGCGCTACTCCGCCGCAATGGGCCGGCCTCAAATTCTTCAACGTCTACGGCCCAAACGAATACCATAAAGCCGGCCAGCAAAGCGTGGTGGCGCAGCTCTATCACCAGATCGCCAAGGATAAGCCAGCGAAACTCTTCCGCTCCTATCGCCCGGAATATCCAGATGGCGGCCAGCGCCGCGACTTCGTCTCGATCGATGACTGTGTCGCCCATCTGTTGTTCCTCTATGACCATCCGGAGGTCAGCGGCTTGTTCAATAGCGGCAGCGGCAAATCGCGGAGCTGGACCGATCTGGCGAATGCCGTGTTCAATGCACTCGGCAGCCCCCCCCGGATCGAGTTCATCGACATGCCGGAGACGATGCGTGAGCGGTATCAATATTTCACCGAGGCCAGCATGCAGCGCCTGACCGAGGTCGGCTATGATCGTCCGGCGACCAGCCTTGAAGATGGCGTCGCGCAGTACGTCCAAAACTATTTGATGGCTGCCGACCCGTATCGTTGACGGTCGGTCTTTCTTGAAGGGGTTGACGCCGCTCGTGTCCCTTAACTTTCCCGCGATCGACCCGGTGCTGCTCAGCATCCCGTTGGAGTTTTCGCTGTTCGGCATCCATGTCGGACCGCTGCAGATCCGCTGGTACGCGCTTGCCTATATCGGCGGCATCGTGCTGGGCTGGCGTTACGCCGTGTACCTGGTCCGCCGGCCGCCGAAATTCATGGCGACGGAGCTGCTCGACGACTTCCTGCTCTGGGTGACGCTCGGCATCGTGCTGGGCGGCCGGCTTGGCTATGTCTTGTTCTACAAGCCGAGCTATTATCTCGAGAACCCCGGTCAGATTCTGGCGGTATGGACCGGCGGCATGTCGTTCCATGGCGGCATGCTGGGCGTCACCATCGCGATCATCCTGTTCGCTTATCTGCGTCGTCTGCCGCTTTTGTGTTTTTCCGATGTGGTCGCCTGCGTTGTACCAATCGGGCTGATGCTGGGCCGCCTCGCCAATTTCATCAATGGCGAGCTATGGGGCAGGGTCACCGATGTTCCCTGGGGCATGGTCTTTCCGACCGGCGGCCCCCTGCCCCGGCACCCCAGCCAGCTCTATCAGGCAAGCCTCGAAGGCGTCGCCTTGTTCGGGCTGCTCCTGATCCTGGAGCGACAAGGTTGGCGCCGGCATCCGGGCGTCATCACCGGCGCGTTCCTCGCCTTCTACGGCGTTGCCCGGAGCTTCGGCGAATTGTTCCGTGAACCGGATTCGTTCATGGGTTTCGTGATTGGTGGCGATGGCGGCATCACGATGGGCCAGCTTTTATCGGCGCCGATGATCATCGCCGGTATCGCGATGATCTGGCGCTTTCGATCGGCCACCCCCCGGCAATGACAGCGAGCCCCGCGTCATGACGCCGCTTGAGCGCCTGCTGAAGCGACGACTTGCCGCCGGGCCGCTAACCGTTGCCGAGTACATGAAGCTGGTGCTGGGCCACCCGCGCCACGGCTATTACACGACGCGCGACCCATTGGGTGCTAAGGGCGATTTCGTGACTGCGCCGGAAATATCGCAGATGTTCGGTGAGTTGATCGGGCTGTGGTGCGCCCATGTCTGGGGGCTGATCGGCGCGCCAAAGCGTGTCCTGCTGATCGAACTCGGCCCCGGGCGCGGCACGCTGATGGCGGACGCGATGCGCGCCTGCCGCAAAGTCGCCTCCGGATTTGCCGCCGCCGCCGAAATCCATTTTGTCGAGACCAGCCCCGCCTTGCGGGATATGCAGGCCCGCGCGCTGTACGGCACGCAAGTCTCCTGGCACGCCAAATTATCGGCGGCCCCGCGCGAGCCGGCATTGATCATTGCCAACGAATTCCTGGACGCCCTGCCGATTCACCAGCTTGTCCACACTGAAAATGGCTGGTGCGAACGGCTGGTTGAGTTGAAGCGCGATGGCAGGCTTGGCTTTACCGTCGCCACGACGCCGTCACCGCTGGCGGCTGCGCTCGACCCGCAAGTGGCGCAAGCGCCGATCGGCAGCATCGCCGAATTATCGCCCAAGGTGCGCGCGATGGCGCGCGCGATGGCGAAACGCATCGCACATTTTGGCGGAGCCGCGCTGCTGATCGATTACGGCCATGCGGTTGCGGGCGCCGGTGACACGCTGCAAGCGTTGCGCAGCCATCGCCGGCAGGAGGTATTGGGCGATCCCGGCAGTGCCGATGTCACGGCCCATGTCGATTTCTCCACTCTGACGGCGGAGGCGGCATCGGTCGGCATCCGCAGCTTCGGACCGATTGAACAAGGCGTGTTCCTGCGCCGGCTCGGCATCATCGAGCGCGCCACCATGCTCAAGCGCGATGCCGATAAAGCGGTGGCGAGAGAGATCGACGCCGGCCTCAAACGCTTGATCGACACCGATGAAATGGGCACCTTGTTCAAGGTCGCAGCCTTCGGCCCCCGTTCACTTGATCACTTACCAGGCTTCGTTCGCTGATGACCGTGTCGCCTCTCCGCTCCAGCCTGCTCGATACCACCCCCCATGGTTTTTTCACCCGCGACGGCGGCGTTAGCACCGGGATCTATAGCTCGCTCAACTGTGGCTTTGGCTCGGCCGATGACCGGGCGGCAGTCGCCGAGAACCGCGCCCGGGTCGCGCAGACACTTGGCCGAAGGCCGGACGATCTCGTCACCGTCCATCAGGTGCACGGCACCGATGTCGCGAGAGTGACAATACCCTGGCAACCAGGCGACGCTCCTAAAGCGGATGGGTTGGTGACCGACCGGCCCGGCATTGTGCTGGGCGTGTTAGCCGCTGATTGCGCGCCGGTTCTGCTGGCCGACCAGACACGGGGCGTCATCGGCGCCGCCCATGCCGGGTCGCGCGGCGCCAAAGGCGGCATCGTAGACAGTGTCATTGAGGCGATGATCGAGCTCGGCGCCAGACGCGAGCATATCGCGGCGGCAATCGGCCCCTGTATCGGTCCGGCGAGCTACGAGGTTGGTCCCGAATTCGTCACAGGCTTCATGGCGGATACGGCCGGCAATGCCGGCTATTTCACGCCATCGGAGCGCGAGGGCCACGCCTATTTCAACCTTCCAGGCTATCTCGCCGATCGCATCCGGGCGCTCGGTGTCGTGGTATCGGTACAGGGAGTTGATACCGTGCCAGAGATCAATCGCTGCTTTAGCTGGCGGCGCACGAGCAAGGCCGGGCTGACCGAATATGGTCGCATGCTGTCTGCAGTCACACTGCCATGATCACCTGGGGCCACGCATTCCGGGTCTTGGTGGTGGGCTTGACGGTGGCAGCCTGCCAGCCCTTGCCGCAACCCTTCATTCACAAGGTCACGCCCGAAACCGCGCTCCCGATCGCCAAGGACTTCTTTGGCGTTCGGATAGAGCCGACCAGCGGCCTCACCAACGCGATGGCGACGACGCTCGATACCGCCATGACTGCCGCGTTTGAGGAGGCCGATATTCCAGCGGCGATCCAGAGCGGCAATCAGCGCAGCTTGATCCTGCGCGGCACGGCGCGGCTTGTCCAGGCAGGCGGCGTGACCATGCTGAGCGTGGATTGGCGTATCAGCGACCCGCATGGGCAGGAGATCGGGGCGACACGCCAGGAGACGGCCTTGCCGGGCGGCATCCTGACATCGGCCCACGCCCTGACCTTCGCTCGCCTGGCGGTGGCGCCACTGACACGCTACGCGGCCGACCCCGCACCGGTCGTCAAGCCGGATGCGGGCATCGCGATCGGCGCCATCGATGGCGCACCTGGCGACGGCAAAACCAGCCTGTCTCAGGCGATCGGCGCAGTGATGCGCCAGCACAACGTGCCGATCAGCGAAAGCACCCAGTCGAACTCGCTGGTGCTGCTCGCCTCGGTCGATATCGGCAAGCCCAAGGATGACAAGCAAAGCGTCTCGATTCGCTGGGTGCTGATGCAGCCGGATGGCGGCGAGGTCGGGTCCGTTGAACAGCACAACGACATCAAAGCGGGATCCCTCGACAAAGCCTGGGGCGAGACCGCGTTCGCCATCGCCCAAGCCGCGTTTGACGGGATCATGCAATTGGTTGAGACGGCAAAGGCCAAGGGGACAGATTAGAAAGTTCGTGACACACTTATTGTATCGCGTGCCGCTACACGCTACAATAAGATATGATCGTCAGCTTCCGCCATAGAGGGCTTGAGACGCTGTATCGAACCGGTTCGACCCGCGGCGTGAATGCGGCCCATGGGCCGAAACTGAAGCGCATTCTTGCGGCGCTTAGTGCGGCGACAAAGCCGGAGGAATTGAACCATCCCGGCTATGGGTTACATCCCCTTAAGGGGGAGCTCAAAGGCTATTGGTCGATGTGGGTAAACGGCAATTGGCGTGTGACGTTCCGCTTTACCGGAACCGATGTCGAACTTGTCGACTATCAGGACTATCATTGAGGGAGCCAACGCCATGATGAAGCACCATCCGCATCCGGGCGAACTGTTACGCGAAGACGTGCTGGTGCCGCTTGGCATCGAAGTGACCGATGCCGCGCAACGGCTCGGCATGTCTCGTACGTCCTTATCGCGAGTCATCAACGGGCACGCCGGCATCAGCCCCGACCTGGCCGTCAGGCTGGAGCGTGCTGGTGTGAGCACGGCGCGGTTCTGGATGACGCTGCAGGCTAATTACGAGCTTTCTCAAGCCGAAGCACGCAAACAGCCGGAGGTTCGGCGCTTTCAGCCGGCCGGCATCTAGTGGTTTCGGCGTGGCGGCAGACAGCCCATCTCGAATAACTGGTCGCGCAGGGTCTCGCAGGAATAAGAAGCGGAATATCTCGGCACTACGGCCTCCGCATCGCCAGCCCGCAGAACTTCGGCACACCCGTTCAAACAAACCATCAGGCTGAGCAGGCCAGAAGCCAAAAGCGAGCGGCGCAAATTCATGCTCCGACTACCTCAAGAAATGTCGATCGCTGAGGAAATCAACCCAGAATTGCGCCTTGAGAGCACGTTAATTCGGCGTTAGGAAGCCCGCGAGGCATCGCTTTCTTGATTGTCCGGCGCCATCGCGTCTAAACCACCGCTGCCGCTTCAATACATCGCC
>CAIZEE010000170.1 GCA_903931835.1 uncultured Elstera sp. | reverse complement strand
GTCTGCGCCAGGCTCGGAGGCTGGACCGGCTACTACGGAAAACCGGGACCGCTCGTCATGCTGAACGGATGGACCGACTTCCAAGCCGCCAAGCGAGGCGTAAGCGCTCTCATGCAGAGTCTAAATGTGTGAATCACATAGCCCCCGGGGCGGAGAGGGGTTCATTCTTGCGAGCGTTATGCTCGAAACGCGCTATATTGCAGTTGCGAAGGAAAAGCTGACGAAAAGGCGACAAGGCAATGAAAGCGATCCCGGGTGTCATCCTGACAGGCGAGTTGAAGCCTGGATATGAGACGATCCTGACCGATGAAGCGATGGCGTTCATCGTCGAGCTGCAGCGCAGATTCGGCCCCGAACGAAAGCGGCTGCTGGCGCTGCGCACTGAAAAGCAGGCGAAACTCGACACCGGCTGGAAGCCCGATTTTCTGCCCGAGACCAAATCCATCCGTGACGGCGATTGGAAAGCGGCATCACTGCCCGCCGATCTGCTGGACCGCCGTGTCGAGATTACCGGGCCGGTCGACCGCAAGATGATCATCAACGCGCTGAATTGCGGCGCCAAGGTCTTCATGGCGGATTTTGAGGACAGCAATACGCCGACCTGGGCCAATCAGATCGACGGCCAGATCAATCTGCGCGACGCCATTGCCCGCACCATCACCTTCACCGACCCCAAATCCGGCAAGCATTATGCGCTGGGCGACACGCCCGCCGTGCTGATGGTCCGCCCGCGCGGCTGGCATCTGCCGGAACGCCATATCGTGGTGGATGGCGAGATCATGTCGGGATCGATCTTCGATTTCGGTCTGTATTTCTTCCACAACGCGAAGGAATTGCTGGCTCGGGGATCCGGGCCTTATTTTTATCTGCCCAAGCTCGAAAGCCATCTGGAAGCCAGACTCTGGAACGACATCTTCGTCTGGTCGCAGGCGGCGCTGGGCATTCCAAACGGCACGATCAAGGCGACCGTGCTGATCGAGACCATCCTCGCCGCTTTCGAAATGGACGAGATACTGTACGAGCTGCGCGATCACTCGGCCGGCCTCAATTGCGGCCGCTGGGATTACATCTTCAGCTTCATCAAGAAATTCCGCGCCGATCCTAAGGCGATCATGCCCGATCGCGGCCTCGTCACCATGACCACGCATTTCCTGCAATCCTACAGCCTGCTGGTGATCAAGACCTGTCACAGGCGCGGCGTGCACGCGATGGGTGGCATGGCGGCCCAGATTCCGATCAAGAATGACGAGGCGGCGAATAACGCGGCGCTCGACAAGGTGCGCCAAGACAAGGCGCGGGAAGCCGGCAACGGCCATGACGGCAGTTGGGTGGCGCATCCGGCCCTGGTCGCGATCGCGCGTGAAGAATTCGACAAGGTAATGCCCCAGGCGAACCAAATTTCACGCCAACGCGATGACGTGAGCGTGACGGCGGCCGATCTGTTGGAAATCCCGAAAGGGGCCATTACCGAGGCGGGTTTGCGCCAGAACATCGATGTCGGCATCGGCTATGTCGAGGCCTGGTTGCGCGGGCTTGGCTGCGTGCCGCTGCATAATCTCATGGAAGACGCCGCAACGGCTGAGATCAGCCGCGCCCAGGTCTGGCAATGGCGTCGCCACGGCGCCACGCTCAGCGACGGCCGGACCGTGACCCAGCTCCTGATCCGCCAGATCATTGCCGAGCAACTGGCCGCCACCAAGACCGCGATGGGTGAGGAGCGCTACGCCCATTCCCGCTTCGACGATGCGGCCGGATTGTTCGAAAAACTGGTCGGTCACGACCAGCTCGACGATTTCCTGACCGTGCCGGCCTATGACATGGTGCCGGACGACGCGACGGGCGCCCCCTGAACCGCTGCGGGCAGCAATTCGCCGAAAAAGCCCGCCTTATTGATGCCATCCTGGCCCGTTACCTCTGGTTGCATTGAGGTGAAGCGGCAGGGGTGGGGCCATGGCGTTCACGGCGGTTGAGACCTTACAGAAGCTCGATACCAGATATTATCAGACCGCCGCCTTGGCCTGTCTGCTGCTGATCAATATGGCCTGGATCGATTTCGGCGCGACACCGCTCAACAGCGCCGTGGCGATCGGCTCCTGCCTGGTGACGCAAGCGATCTGTACGCGGCTATGGGGTGTTGCGCATTTCGACCCGCGCTCGGCGCTGATCACCGGCCTGTCCTTGAGCCTGTTGCTGCGGGCCGACGATCCGATGTTGTTTCTGGCCGCCGGCGCCATCGCGATGCTGTCGAAATTCACGCTTCGGATCGACGGCAAGCATCTGTGGAACCCCGCCTGCTTCGCCATCGTCGTGCTGCATTTCGCCACCCCCCATGTCTGGATTTCACCCGGACAATGGGGCTCGACACTCTGGCTCGCTTTGCTGCTGGCGCTGTTCGCCATCATGGTGCTGCAGCAGGCGAGGCGAAGCGACACGGCTCTTTTCTTCCTCGGCGCGCATGCCGCTTTGCTGGCGGCGCGTGCCTATTGGCTGGGCGATCCCTGGACCATTCCGCTGCATCAGCTGGAAAGCGGCTCGGTCCTGCTGTTCACCTTCTTCATGGTGACCGACCCGCGCACCACGCCGGATGACCGATGGGCGCGGTTCGGCTTTGCCGTGCTGGTCGCAGTCGCCGGGCATTACCTTGCCTTCTTCATGCAGTTGCGCGAAGCGCTCTATGTCGCGCTGTTCGCCGCCGCCCCGCTGGTGCCGCTGCTTGATCGGGTGCGGCCGGCCACGCGCTTTGCCTGGACAGTCAGTTCGCAACACCAAATCGGTCGGGGTGCATGATGAAGCTTGGTCATATAAGGCTACACCGTGCGGTCGCCGGCCTATTGGCGCTGGCCGTCCTCTTCGGTGCCGGCGGCGGTGCGCTGGCCTTTTGCGGCTTCTATGTCGCGCAGGCCGATTCCAAGCTGTTCAACAAGGCATCCAAGGTCGTGCTCGCCCGCAATGACGAGAACGAGACCTCGATCACCATGGCGAGCGATTATGAGGGCGATCCCAAGGAATTCGCCGTCGTCATCCCGGTGCCGACCTTCATCGAGCGCAAGCAGATCGGCATCGTCGATCTGAAGACCATCGACCACCTGGATCGTTTCACGGCGGCGCGGCTGGTCGAGTATTTCGATCCCGATCCGTGTCCGGAGCGGTCTGTCTATGACTCGATAACCGTGTCGGCAGCGGCGGCACCAACGGCAATGGCTGGAATAGCCCGTCAACGCGAGGAAAAGGTCCATGTCGAAGCCTCTTACGAAGTCGGCGAATACGACATCCAGATCCTGTCGGCCGACGAATCCGACGCGCTGGTCACCTATCTGACCGAGAACGGCTACAAGATTCCCGCCGGCGCCGAAGAAACGCTTGGCTCCTATATCCGCCAGAAGATGCATTTCTTCATCGCCAAGGTGAACTTGGACCGCATGGCGCTGGATGGCGGCAAGTTCATCCGGCCGCTTCAGGTGCGCTATCAATCGCCGAAATTCATGCTGCCGATCCGGCTCGGCACGGTGAACGCCAACGGGCCGCAGGACCTCATCATCTATGCGCTGACCATGAAGGGGCGCGTCGAGACGACGAATTACCGGACCGTGCAGATGCCGAGCGGCATGGACGTGCCGCTCTACGTCAAGGACAAGTTCGGCGATTTCTATAAGGCGCTGTTCGAGAAGCAGGTGGAAAAGGACGGCATGCACAGCGTCTACCTGGAATACGCCTGGAACACTGCCTGGTGCGATCCTTGTGCGGCGGAAGCCTTGACCGTGCCGGAGTTGAACGCGCTGGGTGCCCGCTGGCTCGACCCGAGCATGGGCCAACAACGCTTCCGCGGCGGGCCGCAGGCCTTTGTCACCCGCC
>CAIZEE010000169.1 GCA_903931835.1 uncultured Elstera sp. | reverse complement strand
GCCTGAGCCGCGTCGCGGTATTCCCTCGGCCAGCGCTCGAAGCGGCTTCCATGAAGGTCAAGCAAGTCACTGAATTTATTAAACGAGAGGGCCATTTTAAACCTCGTAGGTCTTCAACTTTTGTCGAAGCGCCCGGCGACTGCGCAACAGTAAGCCTTCCACTGCCGACACTGAAAGCGATAACGCCTCAGCAGCCTCGCGACAGGTCAGCCCCTCGTAGTAGCACAAGGTCAAGACTGCCCGCTGGCGAATCGGCATTTCGGCGATCAGCTTTCCGACGACATCCATGCGTTCACGACGCTCCATCTCGAACGCGACGTCAGGGGTCGGATCGGGCGGATCACCAGCCTCATCGAGCGGCGCATTGGTTGGCTTGCGCAACCGGTCGATCGCGAGGTTGGTGACAATTTGGTAGAGCCATGTGGTAAAGCGCGACCGATCGGGCTGCCAGCGATAGGCATTGATCCAGACGCGCAGCAGCGCCTCCTGCACGATCTCCTCGGCATCGCTGATATTCGATATCAGGCGGCGCGCCGTACGCAGCGCCCGTCCAAGATGACGCGCGGCCAGCATATCGAACGCCAAGCGGTCGCCAGCGGCAACACGGGCCATTAGTTCTTCATCGCCAAGTTCGTCCAGGCGCCGCGCTGTCAAAGGCCGATCCACCGTTCCCCGACCATCTTGCCCCGCCGTCTGCCGATTGCCGGGCCATTGCTTAAGTAGCATCGCGTTACTCGTCATGGCACTGTGCCAACTCTGTTATGGATTGTCACCAGTGGTACGCACCCCCACCAGAATCCCTTCACCATGACGCCGCCCGCTCAAAAATTTCCCGGCGGCGCACCAAATTGAACACGCTGGAGGATCCTGTTGGATGAGCGTTGATCGGAGCCGCCTCGCGGTTACCTGCGCCGCGTTCTCGGCCTTCATCAATCTCTACGCCACCCAGGCGATCCTGCCGATCTTGCGCGTGCGCTTCGATGCCGGCGTCGGCGCGGTCAATCTGACTGTCACGGCGGCAATGCTGACGGTAGCCTTGCTGGCGCCCTTTACCGGGTTGATCAGTGATGCGGTCGGCCGACGTCCGCTTATCATCATCGCAGCCTTGGGTCTGACCCTGCCGACGCTTGGCATCGCGGCGGCGCCAAACCTGCCCACGATCATCATCTGCCGCTTCGCCCAAGGCATGCTGGTGCCGTTCATCTTCAGCTCCACCGTCGCCTATATCGGTGAGGAATGGGTGATGCCGGCAACCGGCGAGGTAATGGCGCTGTATATCAGCGGCAGCATTGTGGGCGGGCTCACGGGGCGGCTCACCACCGGCGTCGCAGCAGGGTTGGTTGGCGGACTGGATGGCTGGCGCTGGGGGTTCGCAGGCCTGGCCGTGCTTAATTTGCTGGCGGCGTTGGCGGTTTGGCGGTTTCTGCCGCGCTCGGCCCATTTTTGCCCCTCCACCCGCATCGCACAGATGACCAGCGGCCTTGCAGCCCATCTGCACAATCCACCGCTGTTAGCGACCTTCGCGATCGGCGCCAGCCTGCTTTTCGTTCCGGCGGGGCTGTTTACCTTCGCCACGCATTATCTAAGCGAGCCGCCGTTCGAGCTCGGACCGACTGCGCTTGGCCTGCTGTTCCTGGTCTATATTCCGGGCGCCCTCGTCACCGGCCAATCAGCCGTGCTTGCGCGGAAATTCGGCCGCCGGCGCGCCGTCGCGATCGCCATGGGGATCGGGATAGCCGGGTCCCTTATCAGCCTTTCGACCAGCCTGCCGATCATCATCCTGGGCTTTACCTTGGTCGCAACCGGCATGTTTCTAACCCAGACCATCGCCACGACCTATGTGTCGATTTCGAGCGCCACGGCAAAATCCCTGGCTGCGGGGCTCTATGTCGCGGCCTATTACTTTGGCGGCAGTATGGCACCTGTGCTACTCACTCCGGTGTGGCTCGCATCGGGCTGGATCGGTTGCGTCGCAGTGCTGGTAGCGGCGCAGCTTATCGCAATCGGGTTGGCTGGCCGGTTTTGGGTGGACGACGCCCGGCCGACGCCTTCATAAGAGTTCAAGCTTTACACTTGAATGAAAAATTGCGAACGCCACAATGGCGTCACGGCGGATCAGGGGCAGGGAATGTACGGATCGATACGGTTAGTTCTGGTCTCACTGGCTTTTGCCGCTCTCACAGGGTGCGCTGCCTTCGGCGACCTGACCGGCGGCATGTTCAGCAGCATCAACGACGAACCGGTGGATTTCGCCGATGACTGCCGCCAGCGCATGATCAAAGGTTCGCCGGACGAAGACCTATCAGACTTCAAGACCGTAACGAAACAGGCGCTCGAACGCACCGATATCTACCTGACCGCCGATTATCGTGCTGACGGCAAAAATCACGTCGATACGTTCCACTGCGTTTATAACGGCGCAATCTTGAGCAGCAGCGATCGCGCGCCGCCGGCCGCGCAAACCGCCAAGCAGTAACACCTCTGCGATCATATTCTCTCGGCCACCAGGGATGAAGACCGCCGCCCGCGCCTATAACGGATCGACAGCTTTGATCGGTAAGGGCGGGCATAATGGCGGACGAACATCACTTTCGGCTTGAGCGAGCCATCCTCTTAGGCTGCAGCCTGCTGATTGGATCGATGGCGGCCGTGGCGGCCCCTGTACCGCCGCCAGGCGTGGTGGG
>CAIZEE010000168.1 GCA_903931835.1 uncultured Elstera sp. | reverse complement strand
GGCCTGCACATGGTCATGCACGGCTCCTCCTCGGTGCCGCAGGATCTGCAGGACATCATCAACGCCTATGGCGGCGAGATGCCCCAGACCTATGGCGTGCCGGTCGAGGAGATCGTGACCGGCATTTCCTATGGCGTACGCAAGGTCAATATCGACACGGATTGCCGCATGGCGATCACCGGCCAGTTCCGCCGCATCGCGTTTGAGAACAAGGCCGAGTTCGATCCCAGAGCCTTCCTGAAACCCGCCATCGCCGCCATGCAGAAGGTCTGCGAGCAGCGCTACGAGCAGTTCCGTACGGCTGGCAACGCATCCAAGCTGCGGCCCATCCAGCTTCCCGTCATGGCGCAGCAATACAAGACCGGATCGCTCGACCCCAAGACCAAGGCCGCACCCTCCAAGGCCGCCGAGTAGGGCCGGTGCCGGTCAAGATCGCCCCCTCGATCCTGTCGGCCGATTTTGCGCGGCTGGGCGAGGAAGTGCGGGCGATCGATGCGGCGGGTGCTGATTGGCTGCATATCGACGTGATGGACGGGCATTTCGTGCCCAATATCACGATCGGGCCCGCCGTGGTGGCGGCGCTGCGCCCGCATAGCCCGAAGATCTTCGACGTGCATCTGATGGTGGCGCCGGTCGACCCGTATATCGAGGCGTTTGCCAAGGCTGGCTCCGACATCATCACCGTGCATGCGGAGGCCGGGCCGCATCTCGATCGTTCGCTCCAGGCGATACGGGCGCTCGGCAAGAAGGCCGGCGTTTCGATCAACCCGAGTACCCCTGAATCCGTGCTGGAATACGTGCTGGATAGGCTCGATTTGATCCTGGTCATGTCGGTCAATCCGGGCTTCGGCGGGCAGAGCTTCATCCCGGCGATGGTCGAGAAGGTGCGCCGTTTGAAAGCCATGATCGGTGACCGCCCAATCGAGCTTGAGGTCGATGGCGGCATCAATGTTGAGACGGCGCCGCTGGTGACATCCGCCGGCGCCACCGTGCTGGTCGCCGGCAACGCTGTGTTCAGCGGCGGTCAATACGCCAAATCGATCGAGGCTTTACGCCGGGCGGCCGGCTGAGTGCGGCTGCCGGCACTTGTCTTCGACCTCGACGGAACGCTGGTCGACAGCGCGCCTGATATCAGACGGGCGCTCAACACGCTGCTGGTGGAGTTGGGGCTTCCCGTCCTCGATCTTCCGACGGTCACCTCGCTCATCGGCGACGGCACCGGCATCCTGATCCAACGGGCCCTGGCGCTTTCGGACTCGCCGATTTCAACTGCCGAAATCCCCGCGCTGAACGATCGCCTCGTCACCCACTACCTGCGCCATCCGGCGGATGCGACGAAGCCTTATCCAGGCGTCGTCGAGGCCCTGATGCACTTGCGGGATGCCGGCTACCCAATGGGCGTTTGCACGAACAAGGGTCAGAGGCTGGCAGAACTCGTATTAGTGGAGACCAGTCTTGCCGAATTCTTCACGGTCACCATCGGCGGCGACACCGACCTTGGCCGCAAACCTGATCCACGCTCTTTGCTCGCGGTGATCAAGGGATTGGGTGGCGAGCCGTCCGGTAGCTGGCTCATCGGCGATAGCATCAACGATATCGAAGCGGCCAAGGCGGCTGGCGTGCGGGTGGTTCTGGCGAGTTTCGGTTACGGTCATGGAGAGCCGGGTCTCGCGGTGGCCGACGTAACGATTGATCGGTTTGATGAACTAGGCGCCATCCTGAAACAGGACTGAGGGGCGAGCCGGACTTGGCGTGAAACATGCACGCCCGCCTTGGTCCAACAAGCCGGCGGAGCGAGCATGGGAACCAAGTCATTTAGGGCGTTTGCGGCACTCATCCTCGCTTTGCTAAGCCCGCTCACTGTCGAGGCAGCATCCCCCCTTCCCGTCCGCGTCGTCGTCATCACCACCTTCGAGATCGGCGAAGATTCAGGCGACATGCCGGGTGAGTTTCAGGCGTGGGTGGAACGCCTTCCGCTCGCCAAAAAACTGCCCTTCCCGCAGGGCTATCAGGCGCTGCGCTACAATCCGGAAAAGCAGATCCTCGCCATTGTGACCGGCGAGGGGCCGACGCATTCGGCGGCGTCGATCATGGGGCTAGGCATGGATCCGAGGTTCGATCTGTCGAAGGCCTATTGGATCGTCGCCGGTATCGCCGGCGTCAATCCGCATTATGCCTCTGGCGGGTCGGCTGCCTGGGCCGAATGGGTGGTGGATTTTGACCTGAAATCTGAGATCGCGGGCAGCGATATTCCGGCCGGATGGGGCGCCGGCATCATTCCGATCATGACCGGAAAGCCATTTCCGGAGCCGCATCCGGAAATCGCGGGCAGGTCGGGCACGGTCGCCTATCACCTCAATCCCGCACTGGTCGATTGGGCCTACAAGCTCACCGCCGACACCCAACTCGACGACACGCCGGACCTCAAGGCGATCCGCGCGGGCTATGCCGATACGCCGAACGGCGCCAAGCCGCCCTTTGTATTGAAGGGTGATGAGATCAGCGCCGCTACCTGGTGGGTCGGCGACCAGTTGAACGATTTCAACGAGCGCTGGATGAAGTATTGGAGCGACGGCAAAGGCATCTCCGTCACCTCGGCGATGGAGGATATGGGCATACTGCAATCGCTGACCTTCCTATCTGCAGCCAAGCGCGCCGATATCAACCGCGTTCTCATCCTGCGCACGGCGTCGGATTACGGGACACCGCCCAAGGGTGAGACGGCGGCGGAGCTATTGGCAGAAGCCGCGTCCCTCGATACCGCCAGCAAATTATCAGCCTTCCATCCAGCGCTGGAGGCGGCCTACCGCGTCGGCAGCCGCGTGGTGCTGGAGATTGCCAATCACTGGGAACGCTATGCGGCGCATCCTCCCGGCGGCACTCCCTAAGGGACGGCGATGAGCACGCAAGACGCCATCGATCCTCCGCACACGCTGCACCGGACGCTGAGCCCGTTGGAGGTGATGTTCCTGACCTTCTCCTCATTGTCGCCAGCCATGTCGGTGTTCATCTATGGCGACGGCATTCTGCATCAGGCGGGAACCGGCACGGCGCTCGCCGTGCTGATCGGGGGCGCGGTCGCTGCTGTCGCGACATTTCTCTATGCGGAATTGGGCGCGGCCTTTCCCCATGCGGGCGGGGTCTATCCAAGCCTGAAGGGCATATTGGGGCCGCTTTGGGCCTTCCCCTATATCACCATGATGATACTGGTCGGGCCGACGCAGTTGGCCTATGCGGTGCTGGGCTTCGCCGATTATGTGCGCGTGCTGGAGCCGGATCTGCCGCAAATACCCGTCGCGGTCGGCTGCCTTGCCGTCGCTTGTTTCGTAGCGGTCCAGCGGATTAAGACCGGCGCTCTCGTCACCGGCGCCTTCCTGATGGTCGAGGCGATCGCGGTGATCGTGATGGCCGTGGTTGCGGTACTTCATCCCGTCAGGCCGCTATGGGAGGTACTGTCGAACCCGGTGATTCTTGATGACGGCCTATTGAAGCCCCTTGCCTTTGGCGGGCTTGGCCTTGCCATCGTTACCGGCGTCTATACGACCGCCGGCGGCAATTGGGCGCTGTATTTCGGCGAAGAACTGAAGGATGCGGAGCATCGGATCGGCCCGGTGGTCAGCTGGGTCGGGCAGTTGGCGGCGATCAGCATTGCCGGACCGCTGATCCTGATGGTGCTCAGCATCACCGATCTGAAAGAGGTGCTGGGATCCGACGCGCCGGCCGCCACCTTCATCGGCAACACGGTCGGGCATGGTGTGGCGGCGGTTGTCAGTGGTGCCCTGGTCGTTGCGATCTTCAACGCGGTCGTCGTCAATATGATGTGTTATGCGCGGCTGTTCTACGCGACGGGGCGGGACGGGATCTGGCCGGCTCCTGCCAACCGGTTGCTTGGACACCTTCATCCAAAAATGCGGACGCCAATTGCCGCCACGCTGGTCGTGTGCGTCTGCGCCTTTGCCCTGATGCTGTCGGGCGAAAAGCTGCTGCTGGTATTGGTCTCCGGCGAGAACGCGATCGAGTATCTGATGCTGGCCGCCGCCGTGCTGCTCGGCCGCTATCTCGGCAAGACCGGAAAAACCTTCAAGGCGCCGCTGCATCCGCTGGTGCCAGGCATCACGCTGGTGGTCGTCGCCGGCTTCCTGGTCGCCGAATGGCTGGATGAGGATGCCGGGCGGCCGAGCCTCATACTGCTGACCGCATTATGTATCGGCAGCATCGCTTATTACTGGTTCCGCATGCGGAACAAGGAAGGCGGATTTCAGCGGGAAGTGCCGCAGGAGTAGCGGGGGAAAGACTTACCGCGTCAGCCCCGTGTGATACCCGGCAAAGGCCCATAGATCGGCCACTTCCTGGATTTGCTTATCCGTCGGCTTGCCCGATCCATGCCCGGCCCTGGTCTCGACCCGGATCAGATGCGGCTCGGGGCCTAGATCGGCGTTCTGCAGGGTGGCAGCGTATTTGAAGCTGTGGCCGGGCACGACGCG
>CAIZEE010000167.1 GCA_903931835.1 uncultured Elstera sp. | reverse complement strand
TCATGCTGACTAATGGCAAGCCACTGACATCCCGCACCCAAACGCCCGCATCAGCGCTAGAAGTGGGAACCGCGATGCCGTCAAGGGCGGCTATGGCGACAAGATCAGACACGCAGACGCTCCCCTTGCGGATCGACGAAAGCGGGCGAACAGATTTCGACCAGAATGTCACCATTGCGGACCGGATCATAGGCCCGCACCCGCTCGCCAATTCGTTCCGCCCCGCGTTTCAGCAGGCCTAAGCCAATCCAGTGCTGAAGTGACGGCGAATAAGCGACCGAGGTCATATGACCCTGATCGTTCGCTGCCGATGGCGATCCTGCCTCCGGCAAAAAATGAGCACCGGCGCGCAATCTCATCGACCGGTCGACCGGCTTGAAGCCGACAAAACCTGGCCGATCCGGATCGACAAGCGCCGGACGGGCAGCCAATGCACGGCCGATATAATCCTTGTTCGACGCCATCATCCGCCCAAGGCCAAGATCGCGCGCCGTGGTCTGGCCGTTCAGCTCCGATCCGCCGAGATGCCCCTTCTCCACCCGCATAACGCCAAGCGCCTCGGTACCATAGGGAGTAATTCCGTACTCACGCCCCGCTTCCATCAATCGGCGGATGACCGCGTCGCCAAAGCGTGCGGGAACCGAGATCTCATAGGCAAGCTCGCCTGAGAACGATATGCGGAACAGCCGCGCCTTGATCCCGCCGCAGACGCTCAGCTCGCCAACCGCCAGATAGGGGAAGGCTTCGTTGGAAATATCGTGCTGCGGGTCAACCAGTTTTACCAACACATCGCGGGCGCGCGGCCCGGCAACGGAAAACTGGGCCCATTGATCGGTAACAGAGGTGAACTGCACATCCAGTTCCGGCCAGAGGCATTGATGGCAGAATTGCATATGCTGATAGACCCGCGCGGCATTGGCGGTGGTCGTCGTCATGAAGAAACGATCCTCACCGAGTCTCGCCGTCGTGCCGTCATCCAGCACGAAGCCGTCCTCGCGCAGCATTACGCCATAGCGCGCGCGGCCGACCGCCAAAGTCTTCCATCCGTTCATATAGAGTCGATCGAGAAACGCCACGGCGTCAGCACCCTGCACGTCGATCTTGCCGAGTGTTGAGACATCGCAGACACCGACCGCCGAACGCACCCCCAGTACCTCCCGATTGACGGTCTGAAGCCAATCCGTCTCGCCCGGTTTCGGAAAATACTGTGCGCGCAGCCAGGCTCCGGTTTCGACGAAGACCGCCTTCTGCTCCGCCGCCCAACGATGGCTCGGCGTCAGCCTTGTCGGTCGGAATTCCTTACCCTTACCGTGCCCCGCCAAGGCCCCGAACGACAACGGCGTATAAGGTGGACGATAGGTCGTGGTACCGACCTCATCCATCGACTTTCCACTGATCTCCGCCATGATGCCGATCGCATTGACGTTGGAGGTCTTGCCCCCGTCAGTCGCCATGCCAAGCGTCGTATAGCGTTTGACATGTTCGACTGCGCGGAAGCCCTCGCGTGTCGCGAGCTCGATATCACGATGGGTGACGTCGTTCTGAAAATCGACAAAAGCCTTGCTGAGCGGCTTGGCGACCCGCCAGAGCGGCGACGCGCCGTCCGGGTGCTTTTCGACCGCAGGAATCGCAGGCTTCTCTACCTTGAAGCCACACTCTGATGCTGCCTTGGCAGCCGCTTCCACCGCCTGCGCCAACCCGTCGCCAAGCGCAAACCTTCCATCGGCAGCGCCGATGACGCTCATTCCAGGCGGCAATTTGCCCGGCAGGAAGGCGCCGAACGCCTCATCCCAGCGTCCGCGCCCACCGAGATGGCAAGTCAGATGAATACTGGGGCTCCAGCCGCCCGACATGGCGATGAGATCGCAATCGAGCGACACCATGCTGCCATCGGCCTTCATGATCTCGGCCCCGGCTACGCGGTTGCGGCCTTTGGCACCAGCGACAACCGAACCTGTAAAGACCTGAGCGCCAGTCTGCTCGACCGCCGCGCGCAAACCGGGATCAATCTCAGGGCGTGGATCGACCAGGGCGGCAACGCTGACGCCATGCCCCGCCAGATCCAAAACCGTGCGCGCGGCATCGTCGTTATTGGCGAATACTACTGCCCGACTACCCGGGCGCACGGCGTAACGGTTGAGATAGGTGCGGACAGCGCCGGCCAGCATGATGCCGGGCCGTTCATTGCCGCCGAACACTAGCGGCCGCTCAATGGCGCCAGCCGCGAGAATAGCCCGCTTGACGACGATGCGGATCAGGCGT
>CAIZEE010000166.1 GCA_903931835.1 uncultured Elstera sp. | reverse complement strand
GGCCAGGATGTCGTCGTCGCTATGGAGCGTGCTGGCGGGCGCACATTCCTCGACCACCCAGTCCTTCAGCGCGGGCTGCTGCGCCAGTCGCCGGTTCCAGCGGAACGCCCCGACAAAGCGCTGGCGGTCGATCTCGGCCGATAGGTGATTAACGTTGATGTAGGGCGCGGTGCTGCCGTCCGGCGAGGTCAGCCGCACTTCGCCCTGACTTTCCGGGCGAGTGAAATAGGTGACGAAGGTGATGCCGGGAAAGGGGTCGAGCGCGATGGCGTCGTCCTTGCCGGTGCTGCTCGCCGAGACGGTCATCAGGCCGAATTGCAGGTCGGCATGGTCCAGCGCCGGATCGGACTTGGCAAAGCCGCCGACTTCATGCGCCGAGTGCGTCATCGGGCCCTTGCGGCCCAGCAGATAGCGCGCCATCGACAAGCCCGCCCGCCAGCCGCCCAGATCGCGGTTCTGGCTGTGGCTGCGCACTTGCAGCCGCAGGTCGGCATGGCGATGCTCGCGCAGATTGCAGCCGACTTCCGGCGCATCGACGATCACCGAAATGCCCAGCGATTGCAGCAGCGGCGCCGGGCCGATGCCCGATTGCTGGAGCAGCAGCGGCGTCTGGATCGCGCCGGCACAGATGATGACCTCGCCGGTCGCAGCGATACTATGCTCGCCTTGGCTGTCGCGGACACGCACGCCGGTGGCGCGGGTATCGGCGAATTCGACCCGCAGCACATCGGTGTCGGTAACGATATGCAGGTTGGGGCGTTTGGCGGCCGTTTCCAGAAACGCGCGCGCGGCGCTGAAACGTTGGTTGCGCCAACGGGTTGATGGCTGATAGCCCATCCCGCCGTCGCGCACGGCATTGCGGGTGTTGACGTCGGCAACGCGCGCGATGCCCATCTCCTGCGTCGCATTCAGGATGGCCTCGCACAAGGGATCGCCGGGAGGATGCGTGCTGATGCGCTGCGCCCCGCCCGCCCCTCGTTCCTCCCCGGCGCCCTGGTCGTGATTTTCCAGCGCGACAAACGCTGGCGCGACATCGCTCCAGCCCCAGCCGTCGCAGCCCTGCGCCGCCCAGCGGTCGTAATCCTGCGGCGCGCCGCGCATGTAGATCATGCCGTTGACCGAACTGGAGCCACCCAGCGTGCGCCCGCGAAACCAGCGTTCTGCGGGCTGATTTCCGCCGGTCTGGACCTGGTAATCCCAGATATATTTGCTGCCGGGGTTCAGGATCACGCCCAGCCCGCGCGGCATGTGGATGAAGATGCTTTTGTCCGGCGGCCCGCTTTCGACCAGCAGCACCGACCGCGACGGATCGGCGGACAGCTTTTCAGCCAGCGGACAGCCAGCAGAACCGGCGCCGACGATGATGTAGTCGTAGCGATCCTTCATCAATCTTCGTCTTCGATGATCGTGATGATGCGTTCGGGGCAGGCGCGGGCGCCGCGACGCGCCATCAGTTCGTCACCGGGCGCGACCTCGAAGCCGTCGATCGCGACATAGCCATCCTGGTCCAGGGGATAGAGATGTTCGGCCACCGCATGGCAGCGGGCATTGCCCACACATTGCGCCCTTTCGATCCGGATTTTCAGCTTGCCCATCGCAACACTCTCCAACTGCGTGGCGCGGGCGCTTTCCACAGCCCCTCGTTCCAATTGCTCACATGGTGATAGCACCGGGTCCTAAGCCAATGCAAGCGCCAATGTGCATTACGACCGCGAGGTTTGCCGTGCCAGTGAGGCGGAAGGTTCGAGCGTGTTGCGCAACCAGTTCAAAAATGCTGCTTCGGCTTCCTGATGACCAATGGTGATGCCCAAGCTCAACTCGATGGCGATTGTGCAGGCGACCGATTGCACCATCATGGCGGTGGAGGCGGCAGAGCCGGGTAGAACAATGCCGCGCCCCTGGGCATAGATCGTCAGCATGCCGGAAATCGTGGCCCGGAAGCGTTCAGTGTAGATTCTGTACTCTGCGCCAATCGCCGGATGGCGCAACGCCAAGTTGGTCAGTTCGTGGATGATCGATGCCGACCGCCAGCTGTTTTCCCAAAGCAGGCTAAGCGCATCGCCGGTTTCCGCGGCCTCCCTCAACCAGTCTTCCGTGCGCTGGCCTTCGTCGCGCATCAGCGCAACGAACATTTCATCGATCGTGCCGAAATAATAATGCACGATGTGCCGCCCCAGCCCGACCTGGTCAGCTAGCCGGCGCGCGGTCACGCCACTTGCCCCTTCGTCGCGCAGGATTTGCGCAGCGGCATGGAGCAGTTGCGCACGGATTTTTGAACTCTCCCCGCCTTTGCGTCGGGCCGTTACGGGGGTCACATTTTTTCTCCCATCTAGGTGTATAAATACTTCATGACCCGCTTCAATTCGTCCGTCATTGCTCCAGCACCAATAAAAGCGTGGCTATCCCCCAGGCGGATGGTCGTGCAATTGACGAAGCCCTTTTCGACAATTTGTTGGGTGCATTGCAAATTCCTCGGGCTCACCCATGGCTTGGGATTCAGCGCCAGCGATCCGTGGCTTTTTCGTCGCCTATCCCCGCGCAGGCGCCCCAGTAAAGATAAATTTGTTTGCCATGTGCGGGTTGCGAGCTCGCGTGATAGCACGAATCAGGTTGATGGACGCAGGTTGGGCCGGGGATGGCTTCACTCCGCGACCAGGACGCTAATCGAATGCGATCACCGTGTGAGGAATATTCTTGACGCCAATCCCCTAGAAAAGTACGGCTCGCTGCAATGCACATGAGACATTGCAAAAGGCGCTGTTTCTTGAAGATGCGACTCAGGTGAGGGAAACTGTCATGTTGAAAAAAGTTATGCACACGCTTTTGGCTACGTCGGCGCTCGCGGCCGTTTCCTCAGGGAACGTCTTTGCTCAAAGTGTTGCCGCCGGTCAGGTTGCTCCTGCAGCCAGCGACCAGGCGCCTTCCGGGTTGGAAGAAATCGTGGTTACCGCGCAAAAGCGCGAGCAGAATGTTCAAGACGTACCAATAGCTGTCACCGCCTTGACCGCTTCGGCATTGGTCAACAACCGTGTTCAGAACGTTACCGATCTATCCGGTCTTGCACCGGGTGTGAGCGTGGTACCGGCTGCTGGTGGTTCGCAAATTCCTTCGTTCTCCATGCGCGGCATTACCAGCTATGGCGTTGTTCCCGGATCGGACAAGGAAGTGTCGATCTACCTGGACGGCGTCTACATTTCTTCGCCGCGTGGCTCGATTTTCAATCTCCCAGACGCCCGGAGCATCGAAGTTCTGCGCGGTCCGCAGGGCACGCTGTTTGGCCGCAACGCTACAGCGGGCGCGGTCAGCATCACGACGCGTGATCCGAACGGCAAGATGGGCGTCGATGCTGATTTCACGGTTGGCAATTATGACCAGTACCGTATGCGCCTGTCGGTCAGCACGCCGCAGATTGGCCCGTTCAGT
Organism: uncultured Elstera sp.; assembly: GCA_903931835.1. Classification (GTDB taxonomy): domain Bacteria; phylum Pseudomonadota; class Alphaproteobacteria; order Elsterales; family Elsteraceae; genus CAIZEE01. Next base: position 703 of record CAIZEE010000166.1, on the reverse strand, counting down.
GCCTATGGCACCTATGTCCACGACCAAAGGCGTGGCGACGTCAAGAACCTGGGTGCGGGCACGGTTTGGGATCGCACCGCATCCGGCCTGGGTGTCGGCGTTTCGCCGGCGTACCTCGGCGGCAAGAACGCCGATTCCTATTTTGCTGCGTTGAAATTTGAACCGACTGACAATTTCAAGATGGTCTACAAGTTCGACCATGACAACGAGACTGATACGCCGGAGGCCACGGCTCTGGTCGCGGTTAACAGCGCGGCTCCGCTCACCGGTCCTTTGATCCAGGCACTTACCGCTGGCGTGCCTCTCGCTTCGAATGGCTTGCGTCCGGGCGCGGTCGACAACTCGTTTTCGGTTCCCAGCAAAGAGCGCCTGACCGGTCACAACCTGACCGCGACCTGGGAAGCGACTGACAACATCACGATCAAGAACGTGGCGGCCTATCGCAAGACCTATCAGTTTGCAGCCGTGCCTATCGACGGTTTTTCTGGCGTCCCGTTCAACGCCGCCGCAGTCGTGCCCTATGCAACCCTGAGCGCATTTTCGCTGTATCCGCCGACGGCGGCTAATGGCTATTCGATAGCAGGCGCTCTGGCTGCCATTCCTGGGCTTGCTGGCTATTTTGGCACCAAGGTCGGGCAAACTTTCCTGGGCGTGGCAACCCAACCGCAGTCCACCAGCCAGCAGTGGAGTGATGAACTGCAGG
>CAIZEE010000165.1 GCA_903931835.1 uncultured Elstera sp. | reverse complement strand
CCGGGCACGAGCACCGCATCAACCGCTTCCAACTCTCCGGACGGCTCGCCCTTTTCCAGCAACTCGGCATCGATCCAGGCAAGCTTCACCTTGACCTTATTGGCAACACCGGCATGGGTCAGGGCTTCTGCCAGCGACTTATAGCTATCGGCGAGGCTGGTATATTTGCCGACGATGGCGATCGTCACGCTGCCCTCGGGATTCCGGATCCGATGGACAATCTCACGCCATTTGCCGAGATCGGGCTCGACCGAGGCATCGAGGCCGAAATGCTTGCATACTTCGGCGTCGAAGCCCGCATCGTGATAGGAAATCGGCACCTGGTAGATGGTGTCGACATCAATCGCGGGTATCACCCGCTCGACGCGCAGGTTACAGAACAGGGCGATCTTGCGCCTGGCATCGGCCGGGATTTCCCGGTCGCAACGGCAGAGCAGGATGTCGGGCTGAATACCGACCGACAGCAATTCCTTCACCGAATGCTGGGTCGGCTTGGTTTTCAGCTCGCCGGCAGATGGGATATGCGGCACCAGCGTCAGATGCACGAACAGGCAGCGCTCGCGCCCCAGCTCGTTGGCAAGCTGGCGGATCGCCTCGATGAAGGGCAGGCTTTCGATATCGCCGACCGTGCCGCCGATTTCGATCAGCGCAAAATCCTCATCCGTCAAATCGCTGCGGATGAAATTCTTGATCTCGTCAGTGACATGCGGAATGACCTGGATAGTCGCCCCCAGATAATCGCCCCGGCGTTCGCGCGCGATCACCTCGGAATAGATGCGGCCCGTCGTGACATTATCGGTCTTGCGCGCCGAGACGCCGGTGAAGCGTTCGTAATGCCCGAGATCGAGATCGGTTTCAGCGCCATCATCGGTGACGAACACTTCGCCGTGCTGATAGGGCGACATCGTCCCCGGATCGACATTGAGATAGGGATCGAGCTTGCGCAGGCGAACCTTATAGCCGCGTTCCTGCAACAAGGCCCCAAGCGCGGCCGACGCCAGCCCCTTGCCAAGGGAGGAGACGACGCCGCCAGTGATGAAGATAAAACGAGTCATGACCGCTGGACCGAGCGGCTGTGACACCTAGCGGCCAAGCGGCACGCTCGGCGTCGCAGGTTCGGCGTCCTTAGACGCCGCAGGAACCGGGCCGGTACCGGCTGGGCTTGCCGGCGCCTCGCCTTGCGTCGTGCCATCGAACAAGGACGGCGCCGCCGTACTGTGGCCATGGCTCGCCAGAACCGCCAGCGTCAGGCTGGTCGACATGAACAAGAATGCCAGGATACCCGTCGTACGGGTCAGCAGATTGGCGGTGCCGCGAGTGGTCATCAAGCCGCCGGAATTGCTGCCGCCAATGCCAAGGCCGCCGCCTTCGCTGCGTTGGATCAGAATAACCCCGACAAGGGCGATCGCGAGCAACAGATGGATCACAAGAATCAGGGTAGTCGTCATGAAATGAACGCTTCTGGTAACGAATGGGATGGCGGTTATTTAGACCCTGGCACCGAACTGCGCCAGCACTTTTATGTAAGATCAGCTATGCCCCGCCGCAACAGCCAAAAAATCCAGTGGATCAAGGCTGGCGCCGCCCACCAGCAAACCGTCGACACCGTCGATGGAAAGGATCGATGCCGCATTGGCGGGCTTCACCGATCCGCCATAGAGAACGCGGGGCTTGCCGAGGCCAATGTGAGTTTGTTGAAGCTGCGATGCGATGTGACGATGCACGGATGATATCTCATCCTCGCTCGGGATTGTCCCGGCCCCGATCGCCCAGACGGGTTCATAGGCAATGACATAAGTCGACGCCGCAAGGCCGATCGGCACCGACCCGGCAAGCTGTCCCGCAATGACGCCAAGCGTGCGGCCTTGCGCGCGCTCGTCGGCACTCTCCCCGACACAAATAATGGCGATCAGCCCCGCCTCGATCGCAGCCTTGGCCTTGGCTGCTACCAACGCGTCGGTTTCAGCTTGATAGTGGCGCCGCTCGGAATGGCCGACGATGACATAGTCGGCGCCGCAATCGGCCAGCTGCACCGCCGAAATTTCGCCGGTATAGGCGCCGCTGACAGAGGCATGGCAATCCTGCGCGCCAAGCGCCACCGCACAACCGGCAAATAAAACCGACAGATCGGCGAGAAGTGTAGCGGGGGGACAGATGACCAGATCGCAGCTGATCGGCCTTTCGGCCAGGCTTGCCACCACAATTCGGGCAAAATCCTCCGCCTGGATAAGCGTACCGTTCATCTTCCAATTGCCGACAACAAGGCAGCGTTTGGGGTCAGCAATAGCGGTCATAAGGCCTTTTCGCAGATTATGGTTAATTAACTACTAATGACGTTTGCGCTCTCTGTCTTAACATGGCGACGGGCCGTTTAAAACCGGTCGGTGACAATTGCCGGCAGTTTGCTGTATTGCAACGCCTGAACCTGATTTTCCAACCGAGCACTCCATCAACCATGCTTCAAGCAATCCGCGGCCACGCCAATACCTGGTATGCCAAGCTCCTCTTCGTCGTACTTCTTTTCGCCTTCAGCTTCTTCGGCATTCAAAGCTTCCTTAGCAGCGCGCAGCGCGCGCCGATCCTGATCAAAGTCGGCAATGTCGAGCTGGATGGCCCGACCGTGGGCAGTAAGCTTAATGCCGAGATGCGCCGCTATCAGCAGGCGCTCGGCGGTCAGATCGACCGGCAGCAGATGAAGTCTCTCGGATTGCTCGACAAGGCGATCGACCGCATCGTGATGAGCGTAGCACTTGAGCTCGACACCAAGCATCTGGGCATTGTCGTGTCCGACGCGCTGGTGCGTCAGTCGATTGAAAGCGAGCAGGCTTTCTTCGACGATAAGGGCAAATTCAGCCGGGCGCGGTTCACTGCAGTGCTGTCGCAGGTGGGATATCCAAGCGAGCAAGCTTTCACCAGTGAAATCCGCCGGCAGATCGCAACCTCACAGGTCCTGCACGCAATCATCTCAGGTGCCGCCGCCCCTGCCATTCTGGTCGACACGCTGGCGCGTTATCGCGCCGAACGCCGAGTAGCGCAGACGGTTTTCATCGCCGACGATCCGACATCGAAACTGAGCGCACCGACCGAAGCCGAGCTTCAGGCCCTCTACAAGGCCGATCCCGGACAGTTCACTGCCCCGGAATACCGCGCCATCAGCTACGCCGTGCTGAGCGCTGCCGCCATTGGTGCGGACATGAAGGTGACGGACGCGGAACTGCACGAAGCCTATACCAGCCGGTCGACCGAATTCGTCACCCCCGAACACCGCAAGGTTGAGCAGATCAGCTTTGCCGACGAAGCCTCCGCCAAGGCCGCGCGCGAAAAGATCGGGCCCACCCTGGATTTCGCCGCTTTAGCGAAACTGACGGGCCAACAGGCATCGGACACGCAATTAGGCGACGTAACCGAGGCGGACCTGCCGCCTGATTATGCGCCAGCCGCCTTTGCCCTGCCGCTCAACGATATCAGCCAGCCGGTAAAGGATGATTTTGGCTGGCATCTGTTGCGCGTCACCCAGATCACGCCGGGTCACACTCAGGAATTCGATGCCGTTAAGGACAAACTGACCCAGGAATTGATCGAACAGCGTTCGATCGACGCGTTGTATGACCGCGCAAATAAGCTTGAGGAAACACTGGATGGCGGAGCCAGTCTCGACGATGCCGCCAAATCGCTCAATCTGCCGGTACGCAAGATTGCCGCCATCGATCAATCCGGCAAATCGCCGGATGGCACAACGGTCAAGGATGTGCCAGCGCCTACCAGCCTGCTTGCTAACGCCTTCGAGCTGAAAGACGGCCAGACAGGACGGCCGGTGGAAGTGCGCGACCAGAACCTGTACTTGGTCACACGCGTCGATGCCGTCACGCCGCCTGCGTTGCAATCCTTTGAGCAGGTCCGTCCCAAAATCGTTCAACTGTGGGAGACCCAGGCGCGCGAGCGTGCCGCTAAGGCCCGCGCCGAAGCACTGGCTGCGAAGCTCAAGGCCGGAATGCCGATCGACGTGCTGGCGAAGGCGGAGAAGCTTACCCTCACCACCACCCCGCCCTTCACCCGTGACGGCAAGGGCGCCAAGGAATTACCGATTGCAGCAACCCAGCCGCTCTTCGACGCGACGGCGCCAGGAGCAGTGGCGGTCGTCCGCGCTGTCGGCGATAACGGCTATATCGTTGCTGAGCTGAAGTCGATCGAAGCAGTCGACACCGCCAAGGACAAGGACACGATCCTGCCGATTCAAGCTGAATTGAAGCAGCAGATTCAGGGGGATATCGTCGAGGGCTATCAAGCCGCCTTGAAGAAAATCTACCCGGTGACGATCGACCGTCCGGCGATCGACAAGACCTTCTAGCCGCTAGTTGGGTGCTGCGGCACCCTCCTCTGTGGGGCCAGACGCGATGCCGGCGGCAGCCGGGGCGCTTGGCGTGACGGGCTCGGCCGGCATCTGAGCGCGGACGAGTTGGCTGAGCGGCACCATCACGAAGCCTTCCTGGGCCGCCTCGCCGAGCCAGCTTGTCAGCACGTTCAAGGTCTGGTCGTGCGGGTGGCCGATTGCCACGGCCCGGCCGGTTTTAAGCGCGATCGCCTTCAGGGTGGCCAGTTGTTTGCGCACTGCTGCCTCGGTCATCACGTCATCGAGAAAAACATCGCGCTCGATCGACGGCACGCCGTATTGACGCGCCTCCGCCATGCCGACGCTGTTGGCGATCGTCCGCGAATCGAGCCACAATAAACCACGGTCGCGCAGCTCCGCCATGATCACGCTCATTCCAGGGGCATAGGCGGTAAAGCGGCTGCCCATGTGATTATTGATGCCGACATAGCTGTCGAACTGGCTGAGATCATGGCGGAACCGCTCCGCCAGATCATCCGTCGACAATCCGACCTTGAGCGTCCCCGGCCCGGCATCGAAATGCCGGCTGAGCGGCTCCATCGGAATATGCACGAGCAACTCATGACCATGAGCCCGCGCATTGCGCGTCTGCTCAGGCAAATCCTCGGCATAGGGCAGAAACGACAAGGTCAACGGCGCCGGCAAGGCAGCCGCGCGTGCCGAACGGCGGCGATCAAGCCCCATATCGTCAATCACGATGGCAATGGCCGGCCTGCCTGACAAGTCGCGCGGAGCCACCGCGTACCGCTGCCAAGGCTGGCTGCCATCGGGCAGTGGTAATATCCGCGCCGGCAGCATCGGCGGCGGCGGCGTCGAGGGCTTTCCCGGTATGACGGCCGTCGCCTGGGCGGGTGGGATCGCAACGGATGTGGTTTGCGGCGTGGCCGGAAGCGCCGCTGCCGGTACAGGGGCTGCAGCCGCTGTCTGTGGTTCGGGCTCCTGGCCGATCTGTGGCCACCGCGCGGGCGGCAGCGGAACCGGCGGCGGCATGGACACCATCTCTTCCGCGCGTTCGGCAGCAATCTCTTCGTCTGTTCCAGGTTCGCCGCTGCGGTCGATAGCGACCACGATACCGCCAGCCGCCGCCACCACGACCAACCCAAGCAGGATCCAGCGCAGGCGAATCGGCAAGCTGCGCTTGTGTCCCTGGTTCTGGCCGCCACGCAACGCCGCCCGCCATTCTGCCGATCCCGGCACGGGCGGTGGACGCTTCATTGCACGCCGATCAAGTGACGATGGCATTGTGGTCCTGACACCGGTTTAGGCTGAATCAATACCAAATCTATAGGAGCAACGCCAGTATACCACAATCAGTAGGAGTGGCTTCCGCAGGCCCGGATCTCAGGCTATAGAGTCCCTCAGGTAAGCCCGGTAGGATAAGCAGATGAGCGGTTTGACCCATTTCGACGACCAGGGACGCGCTACCATGGTCGATGTGACGGACAAGGCGGCGACCGATCGGATTGCCATCGCGAACGGAAGCGTATCGATGCAGCCGGCAACGCTGGCGCTGATCGCGGATGGTGGTGTTGCCAAGGGCGATGTTCTGGCCGTGGCGCGCCTCGCCGGCATCATGGCGGCGAAGCGGACTGCGGAGCTCATTCCGCTTTGCCATCCGCTTGCCCTTACCTCTGTCTCGGTCGACCTCACCTGCAACGAAGCGCGGTCGACGGTGGAGATCACAGCGACCTGTAAGCTCAACGGGCGGACGGGCGTGGAGATGGAAGCGCTGACCGCCGTCAGCGTGGCGGCGCTAACCGTTTACGACATGTGCAAGGCGGTCGATCGGTCAATGCAGATCGGCGAGATCAGGCTGACCCATAAAAGCGGCGGCAAATCCGGGAGTTTCCACGCCCCATGATCCCGGTTGATGAGGCGCTGGAACGGATCATGGCGGCACTCGCAACGCATCAATCCGGCGTCGAGGATATTTCGCTATCGGCCGGCCACGGCCGAGTCCTGGCTGAGGATCTGGCCGCCCGCGTGATGCAGCCCCCGGCAGCCCTGTCCGCCATGGACGGCTGGGCAGTGCGCGCGGAGGACGTTGCCACGACACCGGCCCCATTGCGTCAGGTGGGATACGTCCCGGCCGGCGCTGTGTTCAACGGAACCATCGGACCAGGGGACGCCGTGCGCGTCTTCACCGGCGCACCCATTCCGGACGGCGCCGACGCTGTGGTGATGCAGGAGGATGTCGATGCCGATGGCGAACGATTGACGATCCGCCAATCGGTAAAGCCTGGCAAGCATGTGCGCGCCGCAGGGCTCGACTTCACCGTCGGCCAAGTGACGCTCAAAGCGGGCCGTGTATTGACGGCGCGCGATCTCGGCCTCGCCGCAGCGATGAACCATGCCTGGCTCAGCGTGCGCCGGCGACCGCGCATCGGCATCCTGGCGACCGGCAGCGAGATCGTACGGCCCGGCGATCCGATCGGACCGGCACAAATCATCAGTTCAAATTCGGTCGCTCTGGCCGCGTTGATAGCATCATCGGGAGGCGAGGCCGTGCAGCTCGGCATCGCCATCGACGACGACGCCACATTGCGCCGTATGGCGGCGTCCGCATCCGGCCTCGACATGTTGGTCACCACAGGCGGAGCATCGGTTGGCGATCACGATCTGATTCGCTCCAGCCTCGGCCGCGACGGGCTCACGCTGGAATTCTGGAAGATCGCAATGCGGCCGGGCAAGCCGCTGATCTTCGGCCAGTTGCGCGGCATTCCCCTGCTCGGCCTGCCCGGTAATCCGGTATCGACGCTGGTCTGCAGCCTGATTTTCCTCAAACCCGCCATCCGCGCCATGCTCGGCCTGCCGCCGACGCCAGCGAAAACGCTGCGCGCCAAACTAACCGTGGCGGTTGGCGAAAACGACCGCAGGCGCGATTATTTGCGGGCGGAATATCGGGTTGACGCGACCGGTGAGCTGACGGTCCAGCCGTTTGCGAGCCAAGACAGTTCGATGGTCTCCGTCCTGTCGGCGGCAAATTGCCTGCTGATCCGCGAACCGTTTGCGCCAGCGCTCGAGATCGGCGCTGAGGTCGATATCCTACCGTTCGAGGCCGGCTCCCTGCCGGAATAGGCGAAAACCTTTCGTTAAGGCGCTTGACGGTCCAGGCGAACTAAACTAGAACATCCAGGCAACGTTTTGCTTTTGTTCCAGGTCATAAGGCGTGACCGGGCCGTGCGATAAATCGTGCTGGCCACCATCTCCGGGGGCAGTTTCCCATGTTGACGCGCAAACAATTGGAGTTGCTGGTCTTCCTCGATCGTCGCCTGGGCGAGACGGGGGTGTGTCCCTCTTTCGATGAAATGAAGGAAGCGCTGGGCCTCCGATCCAAATCCGGCATTCACCGGCTGATCACGGGGCTGGAGGAGCGCGGTTTTATTCGCCGTCTGGCGCATCGCGCCCGGGCGTTGGAGGTGCTGAAGCTACCCGATGATCGCGCCCGTGAACCGGCCTTGCCGCCGGCTGGCTCTTGCAAGAGAGCGTCGGCGCCGCCGGCGCGCTCTCAACATGCGAAAATCGACCGCTCACAGGCTGCAATCGGGCCTCAAGCCCGGCGCGCGGGCGACGCGAAAGGGGAT
>CAIZEE010000164.1 GCA_903931835.1 uncultured Elstera sp. | reverse complement strand
GTTCCTTAAGTTGTCCCGCCTTCGCGAAGAACTGCGCGTCCGTTTCGATCTTTCCGATACGGACCAGACACTTCTGTTGGGCCTGATCGAACGGCTTGGCACACCGGAACTCGGCAGCTCAGTCTAGCCCGTCGTCTGTTCAGCGGACGGCCTGGCGCGCGTTGACAAGCACGGGGGCGGTATCTATGGCTTGGATCGGCCGACCCGAAGGACGCCTGTGATGACCGCCGATTTCGACCTTGATCCACCGGATGTTCGGTTGCTGGAACTGGCCGCGCGAGCGCCCGGCGCGCATATCCTGGCGATCGGTGACGGCGCCGACGATTGGGCCGCCGCCGGACAACAAGTCGCGGTCCCGTGCCGGGTAGAGGCAATCGAAGCCGGTCCCGACATCGCTGAACTGCTTGGCAAGCGAGGCATCCGCCACGTTTTCATCATGCGCCACAGCGGCAAGGACCTAGCCTCCGTGCTGGACGGTCTAAACCGGATGCTCGGCTTTTCGAGAATCGACCTGATTCTCTTCGGCGATTTTGAGGCACGTGCCGAGTTGCCGCCGGTCGCCGGCCGATTGGCATCCCACGGTTATCGCCTGTTCGGCATTCAGGAAGACGGGTTGTTCAAGGAATTCACCTTCTGGATCGAGGGATTGCCCTATCGGCGCTATCTGGCAATCCATCAACGCGTTGCCGACCTCATTCTCTTCTCCGTCCATCGGGCCCTCGATCTGGCCGGCCTGTGTGAACGCTTTGGCGTCGAGATTCGTGGCCTTATCCATCTGGGCGCACATGAGGGGCAGGAACTGACGTCTTATCGCAAGATCGGGCAGTTTCCGGTGACGCTGGTGGAGGCTCATCCGGAGATATTTCAGCGGCTGATCGCCAACATATCGGACGCAGCTGATGTCTTTGCGGTTCATGCCGCCGTGACCGACCGCGACGGCCTAGTAACGCTGCATGTCAGCGCGCACGACCAAAGCAGTTCGGTACTGCCGATCGGGGCAATGCAGCGCCTTATCCCGACGACGGTCGAACAGGGTACGATCGAAGTGCCTGGCCGATCGCTGGACAGCTTGTTCGGTGAGTGGCGGAGCCGCAGTCACGAGGCAGCACTGGCGAATGTCATGGTGTCCGATATTCAGGGCGCTGAATTGCTGGCGCTCAGCGGGGCAGGCGAAACACTGCCGCAATTCGACGCGATCATTCTGGAGGTGTCATTCGACGATCTCTACGCCGGGTGCGCTCAGGTGGAAGAGATCGACCAATTCATGGGAGCAGCCGGGTTCGAGCGCATTGCCACCGTGTCGACCTGGCATCCTAGTTGGAGCGACGCGTTCTATCTTCGCCACTCCTGAATGTGCCGAGACCGGTTTGGTGACAGCCTGTGCAATTGCGCACCGGACCATGGGGCTTTAGCAGGCTCGCGCGTTCGGCATGGCAATCGCGGCAGAACTCATGGAATCTCGGCTCGATGCTGAGCAGCAGCGCATCGTTGGGACCGCGATGACAATCAATGCAAGCCAGCATGCCAGTTTTGTCGACATAGTTGTGATGACAGAGCTGACAGGCGACATCGACATGCTGTTCATGCGGGAAATTCAGCGGTAACGCATTCTCCCGCGTCATCGGCACCCGATGGGAAAACGAAGCGACAAGCGGGGTTGCCGCTGCGCAGACGCCAAGAATGATGAGAAGCCAGACCAGGGACGGACGCATCACCCAATCTCTGTCGGGCGGGGCGCGATCTTGGTCCGGCGCAAAACACCGATAATCGCAACGCCGGCAAACAAGCCGAAGATGGCCTGCTTCCATGTCGTATTGAGAAACAGGCTGCTTCCCACGAGATGCAGCACCACAGCAACAAGCAATAGCGTCCCCAGAATGATGTGAATCGCCTGAAACCATGGTGATGACGCAAAAAGACGCCGCCTTGGTCCATGCAGGCTGGTCACCGTCAGCACAACATAGAGGATAAGCGCCAGCAGCCCCGCCAGCATGTAGATAGGCGCTGTTGGCAGCAGGTAATCCAGCGTCAAAGGCTGCATCACCAGATAGCCTGCGGTATGCGCAACCGTCAGCACGAGCCCGCAATCGCTGATCCTGTGGTGCAGCGACAGGGCAACCGGTCCACCCGGCATCGACAGGCGCTTGCGCAAGGGAAACAGGAAGAGATGCAGCAGGCAGAGGGCGGCGCCATAACCCGCGAGATCAAGTGCCGCAATCGTCTTGCCCGACCCCATTGGCAAGGGTGGGATCCAGGTCAGGATCAGCAAAAAGACGATACCGATCCCGATCAGCGACGCGGCGCGACCAGGCGTCTGTCGGCGTATTTCAGGGTTGATGCAGGCTGTCCCGTGGCTTAGGCCGTGATTGGAACTCCTGACCCTTGCCAGCAGTCCCATGCGCGTCGGATCCGCCTACTGACGGATCGAAGAGGTCGGATTGTAGCCTGGCTCTAACAGCCCGCGGCTACGCAATTCGGCGAGGATCGCGGCACGCTGAGTCTCGGCGTCGCTCGCGACCTGGGAGCGGAACTGAGTCACCTCCTCCGTCGTATAAGGCTGGAAATCCGCTGGTATGCGATCGGATGAGAATTTATGCAGTATCCAGTTGAGCAGTTTCGCCGCAGTCGCATTGTCCAGCCGCGATTGCGACAAGCCCGGCACCTTGATCAGATATTGCCGCCCGATCGGCGTCCCGACATAGCGTCCGGCGTCGTTCAGATTGGGGATGCCAACCTCTGGCACGCCGAGGCCTTCGTTACCATGACAACCCGAACAATTCAGCGTGTAGAGCGTCTGCATCGGCATTTCCGCGCGCGCGACGCCGGCCATAGCCAGCATGATTGGCAGCGCGATCGCGATAAGATGCCGATGATGGTTCACCGTGGCACTCCAATGCTTTCCCTGAGCTTGCGCGTGTCGGTCGCAACCGGATTGCCCGCACTAGCCGCCGCGACATCTGCCGGGGCGATCGGTGACGTCGCCGTCGCATCCGCCACCCCGTTATAGGTTCCCAGCACGTAGTTGATCACGGCCGCGATCTCCCCGTCGCTCAAATCGGCACGAAAGGGCGGCATCAACCCGCTGAACTTGTGCCCCTCGGTGACGATCGGGCCGATCATGCCGGAGACCAGAATTTGCGACAGATAGCGCTTGCCCTCGCTGCTGCCCAAGTTCGGCGCCAAGGTGCCCACGAGGGATGGCGCTACGCCTGCAGCGCCATGCGCGTCCTCCTGATGGCAAAGAACGCACCGCTCGGCAAAGATCGCCTTACCCTGATCATTGGCGGCAAGAGTCGGGGCCGCAGCCCCGACCAGCGCCAAGATCACACCCGCACTGACAAACCGCAATTGTCAGGCCGCCACACCGACAATGATCGACACGGTGCAGTGATAGGCCGTCTCGCTATTGGCCATGCACCAATTGATGTCGTTATGCACGCCCATCTCATAGCCCGGACGTTCTCTGAGATTGGCGTTGCAATCGCATTGGCCGCAGGACGACCGGCCACAGCAATCGGTGTAGCTGACCAGATAATCCTTGTTGTCGTTTCCGTTCCGGCAGGTACCGACCCAACTAACCTTGGAGACCTGGGTACCGGGCGGGCATGTCAATCCATTGCCGCCGCAGCAGGTGCAGAGTTGCCCGTCCATCGCGCAATATTTCCAGTAGTCACACTTGGTCGCATCCATCTGATGCGTGTCGGTCAGCGGGCGCCCCCATGTGCGGTCGATCGGCAGAAGCGGCGTCAGTGCAGCAGCGCCAACCGCAAGCTTGCCTAAGCGCGACAATACGCCCCGGCGGGAAGACAGCATCGCCAAACGGCGGCTCGCGGTTTCAAAGGTCTGATCAAACAACGACATTATTTTTCTCCTTAGCTGATGGCTTCGGCGTGATTATGGTTTTTGGCGCGATGTTCCTGCAGAGATGAGACACCCATTTCCTGGGCGATTAACAGGCTTTCGATCTGTTCGCGGTTATTGCACAGCCCCTTGGCGCTGATCAGCCCGTCGGGTCCAATCACGACCGCATAGGGCAGCTTGCTGATGCGAAACGTCATGCCGAGATCGGTTGACAGGACATAGGGGAAGGGAGCGAGTTTTTCGCGTTGATAGAATGCCTTATGCTCGTCCACCGCGCCATCGCTGGCTAGCACGACATCGACAGTGGCGCGCTCATCGGCGCTGAGCGAACGCAGGATCGGCAACAGTTTTTTACAAACCGGGCAGGTCGGCGACAGGAAAAACAGCAACTGGCTACGGCCGGTCGCGGCGCCGATCGTAATATCGCCGCCGCTCAAGCTGGGCAGAGTGAAGACGGGTGCCGCCTCCCCCGCCTTGGGCCCGTGATCCATGGTCAGGGCGCCGATCGGGGAAACGCGTTCATACAGCACGCCAATTTGCCGCGCCAAGGCCAGTATGGTCACGACGAGCGCGATATTGGCGACCCATAAAAACGCGTTGGAAATGAGCAAGGCCGTCATGTTCAGCTCCCCGAACCGAGCGCGCTCAGCGCCTGCAGATTCGTCATCAATTGATTTGCGGCAAAATACAGTGCGATCAAGGCCAGCGATGCCCCGATCACACAAACCGTAGTCGCGGCATCGACTGCACCCGTTTCCGGTGCCAGCGCCGCAATCACCAGGCCGAGTACGATCACGAGATTTCGAATAACGAGGCCGCGCGACAGTTTTTGGCCGGTCGCACCGCCGCAGCCGCAATCGATATAGGTTCGGCCACGGGCAAGGTTGATGCCGATCGACGCCGTGAACAGCAGCATCAAGGCGAGGCTCAGCAGGGCTCCGGGCAGGCTGGTCGCCGGCAACACCAGGGCGACTGCGGCCAGCAGTTCGAGCGGTGGCAGTATCAACGAGGCGGGGCGAGCGAGCAGGCGCGGCCCAACGCGATACTGTTCGACCACGGCAGAAAAGATCGCCCATTCCCGCATGCTGTGGATTGCCGCCAGACCGAGGATCACGGCAATGGTCAACCGCGCGACGGCACCCAGCATAAACAGCAACATCTGGTTATCCATGGTCTTATTCTACCCAGATCGGTCCGCCGCCTTCGAGAAGGTCCTTCTTGCTCGAACCGAGCGCCTTCAGCGTATCACCATCATACTTCGTGATCGACCCCAACCGTCCATTGACCGTGAACAGCAGCGGATGGGCTTCCTTGCTGACCTGCATGTAGGTAGCGCCATCCGACTTGGCGCGCAGGGCGACCGTCTTCTTGGCGATATCCACCTTCCAGATTTCAGCAGCCGGCGTCTTGTGGCTGCCTTCTTCGCCATTCGGATGCATGCCGACATAAAGCTGCTTGGTATCCTGGCTATAGGCTATATTGCCGTAGCCGCCCGGACGCCAATTGCCGGCCTTGTCCTTGGCGCTCAGCAGCGACCAGGGTGCTTCCTGCGAAGCAGTTTCACCCGAAAAATCAATGATATGCACATTTCCCGGGAACGACACGAAAATCGTCTTGGCCCCCGTCGATACGCCCGCGATGAACAGCGCATCAGTGTCGGGATCGAACAGTTTCTCGCTGCGCTTGCGTGACGTTTCAGCGCCTTTTTCATCAAAATTGACGGTGACTGCGGCGCCGTCGCCGCACAGCGTCGAGAAACGACCAGCGGTGGTTGGCGAGGCATAAATGCCAAAGCAACCCGCTGTCGGAATTTCACTCAAAACCGTCTTTGTGGTGAAATCGATCACGGAAATGGACGAGGCCGGCGTCGCGTTCTGCAGCAGCAGATATTTGCTGCCGAAAGTTTCGACCAGAAACACCGGATACCCAATGGTCATAGCCCGCTTGCCCGGCAGGATTGTCTCGGAGGTCGGGTTCAGCGTCGACGTGTCGTAATATTCCACGACATCGGTACGCACACCATGATCGCCGCGTGAGAAGAACGAGGTCGCGTCGATGATCTGCTTGCGATCGGCCGATATCGCGAAGTTGCCGAAGGACCCGTTGGTGACCTGGCCGAGCACGGAGAAATCGTCGCCGTCGATGATCCGGATCTTGCTGTCGACCGCATGCGCGGGCGGAAACATGTCGGCAATATACAAACGATGACCGTTATCGGGTTTTATCGTCGCGACTGTTGCGTGCTCGATCTGCAATTCCGCGAATGCCGATGCTGCCCCCGCTACCAATGCTATCGCTGTTAGAGCTGCCGATACTTTCGTAATTCTCATTTTTAATCCGCTCCTCAAAAAGCAACAATGTCGGGCCCGTAGCCGAAGGCCGCGCGGGGATGGGGGCCCCACCTCCGCGCAACTTTCTTGCTCTATTCTACAAATGATAGGACAGGCGCACACCGAACTGTAGCGGCATACCAAAAACGCCCTGCGTCCAGCCTTGGCCAGCAACGGCAATTGTGTTGGCCAAGTATTGCTTATCCCACATGTTGTCGATGTAGAAGCGCCCTTCCCAATTGCCTTCCGGGTCCAGATAGCTGACATGGGCGTTCTGAAGGAAATAGGGGCTCTGCTTCGATGCCGGGTCATTCAGAATGTCGAAATAGAAGGCCGAGCGCCAACTGTAATCGGTCCCGATCGTAACCTTGCCGTACTCGAATTCGTAATCGTAATCGACACTGCCCGTCACGTTATATCGCGGCGCTTGCGCCGTCTTTCGCGTGGCGTCGTTACCGTCGGGTAACAGAATGCCATTGATCTGAGCGTTCAAAACCGCAAGCCCGTTGCGGATGGTAAGCCCCTTGATCGGGCTCAATTGGGCGTCAAGCTCACCACCGGTCATCTTGGCCGAGTTATTCGTCACATAATAAGTCGTACCGATGGTGTTGAACGCCTGATAGCCCGAGTAGTCGTAGTAAAACACATCGGCATCGACGCGAAGATGATGGTCAAAAAACTCGGTCTTCACGCCTGCTTCGGTGTCATAGAGCTTTTCTTCGTGATACGCGAAGCCGTTGTTGGGAAGCTGGTCATTCAAGGCGGCATTGTAGCCACCGGCCTTGATCCCCTTGCTCCAGCTCACATAGGGGATGATATCGTCGGTCACGTGGTAGTTAAGCGCCGCTTTACCGGACCAGTCGCCCTTGTGAATATTGGCCAAGTCGCCGATCGTCGTGCTGTTGATCGTGGTGACAGCACCGGGAAGCGTCGAGACAGGCGAGTTCTGAGTGTAACCAGCGAGTTCGATCTGGTTCATATTAAGGCTTTTGTTTTCCTGGCTCCAGCGCCCGCCGATCGTGCCGGTCAGACCCGGTAGAATGTCATATTCGCTCTGCTCGAAGATCGACCAGGAGCTCGTATCGATGACGTAGCGATATTCCTCATTGTTGATGGCGGTCGCCCCAATCAATGCGCTAAGAGCCGGGCTACTGCCATCGCCTTCGATATAGCGGCCGGTCATGTTGAGATAATAAAAGCCCGTCACCCAGCGCAGCGGCTCGGCTCCACCATTATCGACATGCAACTCCTGCGAAAACTGGGAGGTGTTGACATGCGTCCAGAACGTCGCCTCAGGCACGGCGGCGCTGGTCGAATCTTCGGTGTAATCCTTGTTGTATTTGGTGAAATCGGTGATCGAGGTGAGCGTCAAGCCGGGACCGAACCTGTATTTGATCGTCTCCGTCGCCCCCATCGTCGATTCCCAGTTATGTCCGGCAATCGAAGCCTGGCCTTCATAGAAGCCGTAATTCGCAGGCGTCTTTTGGCCGAGGAGATCGCATCCAGGGCAGGTTCCAAGCTCATCGATATTGGTCGGGATCAAGGTCGCCAGACCGTGATTATTCGGATCGGAGAAGGTCGGAAGCTGCTTATAAAAACCCGCGACATTGCGCGTCAGCGTGCCGTGAACATTGAAGGTGGCGTCGATATCCTCGGTTGGCTTGAAGAGAAATTGCAGGCGGCCGGCCTTGGTGTTGTCATTGCCGGGATTATTGCCCTGCGACAGCACGTTGGTCAGATAAGGATCCATGTGCTCCGTCGCGATGGAAAGACGGACCGCCAGATTATCGGTGATCGCATCGCTCGCGGCACCCTCCAGCCTTATGTTGTTGTAATTGCCGTAAGTGACCTCGGCATACCCGTCGCGCTCGAAGGTCGGCGCGTTTGAGGTGTATTGAACCAGACCCGCAGTCGCGTTACGACCAAACAGCGTGCCCTGCGGGCCGCGTAAGACCTGAACATTCGCAGTGTCGAAGAGCAGCGCCGAGGTGCCGGCCGCTTGGCTCATATAAACGCCGTCGATATAAACCGCGACCGGGCTTTCCTCGTGCTCGGCGAAGTCGTTCTGTGTGGCGCCGCGGATCGAGTAAAAATTATCGGTACCGGTATTCGGCGAGACGACCTGCAAGCCAGGGGTGAAATTCGCGATTGCGGTCGTGGACGAGATACCGTCCTGCTTCAGTTGCGCCTCGGAGATAGCGGTCACCGAAACCGGCACTTCCTGTAGATTCTGGGCGCGGCGATTGGCGGTGACGACGATTTCTTGAAGCTGGCCGGATGATGTATCGGCCGACTGCGCGTTGGCGCTGGCTGCGAACACGATCGACGCGCCCATGACAGCCGTAACTTGGGCTAGATGGCGGAACTTCATTATTTTCAATCCCCGACTTATTTTTGGACGCCTAGCAGCATTGTTCGCTGCAAATTCTAGGCCAAACAAGGGG
>CAIZEE010000163.1 GCA_903931835.1 uncultured Elstera sp. | reverse complement strand
CCGGCATCGACCCGACCCAGCCCTATTCGATCGACGCCAACGGCGTGGTGCAGAGCGGCACCTTCACCGCGACCGGCGCTGAAACCGCGAGCTTCTTCCAAGAGACGATCACTCAGGCGAACAATTTCCAGTTCAAGACCCAGTTCAACGACGGCGGCCCGATCCGCGATTACTTCTCTGCCGCCTATTCCAAGGCGACCTATGATTCGGAAGCGGCGCAGGCTGATGTCGAGCACGGTCTTTATCTGTACAATAACGGTACGGCGGCAACCCAGCCGACGGCACCGGGCTGCAACAACGGCGGCGGCACCTGCGGTACCGGCCTCGGCAATGCGCCCTACCAGTTTGTCTATAACAATGGCGGCACCAGCGGCCTGCCGAGCTACAATTATCTGGCGCCGTTCCAGGACATACTGAGCAACCCGAACTACGCGACCTTCAAGTCGAACTGGGCCTGGGCCGATCACAACACCGCGCAGAACTATGCGATTCGCGACGATGTCGAATATGATCCGCCCTTCATCTCGAAGATCGACACTGTGCTGACCGCCGGCTTCCGCTATGGCAATCGCCAGGAAGACGTGCAGCACGACAAGTATCTGATCAACGGAACCGAGAGCAACGGCCTGATCGCGGGTGGCGTCAATGGCGGCGCCAATGCCGGCACGCTGGTGTACTATCAGGATCCGGGCTATTGCGCCGGCGGCGGCCCGGGCGGCAGCTGCGGCAACGGCACGACTTACATACCGTTCTCAACCGGAACCACCAATCCCAACCTGATCAAGACGATCAACAGCTTCAGCGGTCAGACGATCATCGTCAAAAACATCAGCTCGCTGATGAACCCGGCGACCTATCTGCAATCGGTCTGGGCCGATGCCGGCGTGATCAACAACACCGAAGCACCCTATGTCGACTCGCTGAGCTCGTTCGGTATCACCGAAAAGACGACCGCCGGATACCTGATGGCCGATTTAGGTGGCTCAGCCTACCGCTTCCACCTCAATGTCGGTGTTCGTTTCGTCAATACCCAGCTGACCATCAACGGGGCGCAGTCGGCGGAAGTGCCGACCTATTACGGCACCGCCGCCTGGAACGGGGTGAACTCCAACAACATCCCGACCACGACGAACCGCAGCTATGATGACATTCTGCCGACCCTCAATTTCGTGCTTGATGTGTCGGACTCAGAGAAGGTCCGCTTCTCGGCGGCCCGCGTCGTGTCGCCGGCCGATCTGGCCAATCTCGGCCTCGGCAACTCCTTCAACTTCACCCGTGGCACGGCCCAGCCGACTTCGGTCAGCAAGACGACGGCAACCGGCGCATCAACCGGCTTCTATTTCGACGGCGGGACGGCGGGCAATCCGAAACTCGATCCCTATCGCGCGACACAGACCAGCCTGTCGTATGAGAACTACTTCGCCAGGGGCGCCATCGCGAGCGCATCCTTCTTCTACAAGCAAGTCGATAGCTTCGAAATCCAGGAGAATATCCCGACAACGGTGATCGACGATTTCGGCGGTACGACCGCCAACGTCATGACGCCGGAAAATGCCGGCCACGGCAAGATCGCCGGCATCGAACTGGGCGGGCTCTATTCCTTCGATGCCAACTACGTTCCCTGGCTGGACGGGTTCGGCGTGTCCGGAAACTATACGCTTGCCGTCTCGTCCTCCGATCAGGTGACGGCGTTCACCGATCGCGCGCCGATCCCCGGCGTGGCACGAAACGCGGTAACCGGCACCGTTTTCTATCAACGGGAAGGGTTCTCGGCGCGCGGCTCCTACTCCTGGCGGGATAAGAGCCTGAATGACGGGATCGGCGGCTCGACCTTCACCTTCGGCGGCAAAACCTATGAAGTGTTCCAGGCGCCGTACGGGCAGTTCGACATGCAGCTCGGTTACGACATCGACTCGCATATCGGCCTCGTATTCTCAGCCCAGAACCTGACCGACGAAGCCCAGCACACCTATCTGCAATGGCCGAACGAACCGTTCACTTATGACGATAGCGGCCGGCGCTTCTTCCTCGGCGCAAAGTTCAAGCTGTAACCTCCCGGGTATCCGGTCGGGCCGCCGCAACCGGTCCGGTCGGATACCTAATTCGCCTGAGGGGTGGTGGCAGAATGCTCGCCACCCCCTTTTTTGTGGGCTAGCGTGGTAATTTGCATCGCGCGGCCCGCATCAAGGACCGACGACATATGACGCAAACACCCGGCCGGGACGAAAGCGCCCATCCGCAAACCGATAACGACGATCGTCGCATCCAGCGTATAGCGATCCTCGGCGGCGGCACGGCCGGCTGGATGGCGGCTGCCATGCTGGCGCGCAGCCTGACCGGGCTCCGCACCACCATAACCGTGATCGAATCCCCGGATATCGGAACCGTCGGCGTCGGCGAGGCGACGATCCCGCCGATCATCGACCTCTTACGCTTTCTCGATATCAACGAGGCCGATTTCATCCGCCATACCCAGGCGACCTATAAGCTTGGCATCAAATTCCAGGGCTGGCGGACGCCAAACCACAGCTATTGGCATCCGTTCGGCAGTTTCGGCGCCACCATCAATCGGCGGCCGTTCTTCCACTACTGGCAAAAATCGGTGGCAGACGGGCTCACCCCCCGCTTCAATGATTTCAGCCTATGCGCGCGCCTCGGCGACGAGGATAAATTTTGCTTCCCCGACAAGACTGTCCCTGGGCCGGTTTCCGGCTTGCGCTACGCCCTGCATTTCGACGCCGTGCTGGTGGCGCGCTATCTGCGCGCCTATAGCGAGCGGTTGGGGGTGACCCGGCTGGAACGGACCGTGGTCGGCGCCGAGCGGCGCCAGGACGGGTTCCTCGACGCGCTGTTATTTTCCGACGGCGCACGGCTTGCCGCCGATCTGTTCATCGATTGCAGCGGCTTTAGGGGCGTGTTGATCGAGGGCGCCTTGGAGACAGGGTATCTCGATTGGAGCGACCTGCTGCCCTGCGACCGTGCGGTCGCGGCACCGACCGGATCAGGCCGCACCCGCCCGCCCTACACACGGGCGCTGGCGCGCGGTGCCGGCTGGCAATGGCGCATTCCTTTGCAGCATCGCGTCGGCAATGGCTATGTCTATTCAAGCCAGCAGATCAGCGATGATGCAGCGCTCGACGATCTGCTAACCACGATCGGCGGCAAGACGATGGCAGAGCCGCGCTTCTTAAAATTCGTCACGGGGCGACGCCGGCTGTTCTGGAACCGCAATTGCGTCGCGCTGGGTCTCGCATCGGGATTTCTCGAACCGCTCGAATCGACCAGCATCCATCTCGTGATGAGCGGGATGTATAATCTGCTCGACCATTTTCCCGATCGCGGGTTCGATCAGGCGACTATCGATTCCTATAACGCTGAATTGATCGACGAGATGGAACACATCCGCGATTTCATCGTGCTGCATTATTGCACGACCAAACGCGACGACACCGCATTGTGGCGCTATTGCCAGGCGATGGCGCTGCCGTCGAGCCTGGCCGAGCGCATTGAACTCTATCGGCAAACCGGGCGCATCCGCCCCCGGGCCGGCGAATTGTTCACCGATCTCAGCTGGTTTTATATTTTCGACGGTATGGGCGTTTTGCCGGCGGGTTACGATCCGTTGGTCGATGTAACGCCAAGCCAGCGGCTGCGCGAGATCATGGCGACGCTGGCGCGCGAGACCGAGGCCGCCGCAGCGCGGGCGCAGAGCCATGACAGCTTCTTCGCCGCTTCCCTGCATGCGAGTTCCCCGGCGCTATGATCCAGACGTTCCCTCTGCTCGGCGGAGTCGAACTGGGCGGCACCAAATGTGTTGGCCTGATCGGCACCGGCCCATCGGATATCCGGGCCCAGGCGACGGTTGAAACCGGGGGCGATCCAGCACGGACGCTGGAGCGGATCGGCGCATTTTTTCAAAGCTGGCGGGTAGAACACGGCCCGATAGCCGCCCTCGGCATCGCATCGTTCGGTCCTGTCGATCTCGATCGCTGCTCGCCGACTTATGGATATATCACTTCGACGACAAAGCCCGGCTGGTCTGACACGGATATCGCCAGTCCGTTAGGCCGCATCACGGGTGCCAGCCGCATCGGCTTTGAGACCGATGTCAACGCTGCCGCTTTGGCTGAGGGACGCTGGGGTGCTGCTCAGGGTTTGGCCGATTTTGCCTATGTGACGGTCGGTACCGGAGTTGGAGTCGGGCTGATCGCCGGAGGGCGACCGGTGATCGGCTTCAGCCATGGCGAGCTTGGCCATATCCGCCCGGTCCGCAAAGCGGGCGATGACTGGGCCGGGAGCTGCCCGTTTCACGGCGATTGCCTGGAGGGCCTGGCCTCTGGCAGCGCGATCGAGGCCCGGTTGGGGCTTCGTGCCGGGACGGTGTCGTCCGATCATCCGGTCTGGGATCTGGTGGCGCATCCGCTCGCCCAGCTCCTGCACACGCTGGTTCTGGCGACCGCGCCGCGGCTGATCCTGTTGGGCGGCGGCGTGATGAACGCACAACCGCATCTTTTCCCGCGCATACGATTGGAATTGCAGCGGAGCCTGAATGGCTATCGCGTCGCACCGGAACTGGGCTTGGCAATTGCCGAGTATATCCGCCCGCCTGGCCTCGGCGCGCTGGCGGGACCGTTGGGAGCGCTGGCGGTCGCCGCTGACGCTTTGGCGGCACCATGACCCTCGACCACCTCGCAAAGAGCACCCAATCCATGGCTTCGACGGATAAACCGAGCGGCTTGGCAGCGGCCTTCGTCGGCGTGACCGCGCTGTTCTTCACCTGGGGCTTCATCACCTCGGCGATCGATCCGCTGATCCCGACCGTGCGCGCGATCTTCCATCTGAACTACGCCGAGTCGATGCTGACCCAATTCGCGTTTTTCACCGCGTATTTCGTGGTGTCGCTGCCAGGCGGGGTGCTGGTGGCGCGGTGCGGATATGCCGCCTCGATCCTGTATGCCTTGATGGCGATGCTGGCCGGCTGCCTGTTCGTTCCGGTTGCAACCTATTTCGACACTTACGCGCTGGTGCTGGTCGCCCTGTTCGTGATCGCCGGCGGCATTACGCTGCTGCAGGTCGCCGCCAATCCACTGGCGGCAGCGCTGGGCCGGCCCGAGGGCTCGCATTTCCGGCTAACGCTGTCGCAGGCGATCAACTCGCTCGGTACCGTGATCGGCCCCTATTTCGGCACCATGCTGATGCTGCGCGGCGGATTGTTCGCCGGCCAGGCGGGGGGTGACCTCGACCCCGGCGCACGCACAGAGTCGCTGCGCAGCATTGACCATTCCTTCTTGCTGATCGCCGCCGTCATCGCGCTGCTGATCGGCTTCGTCTGGTGGCTGGGCAAGCGGCTGAACGCATCCGTGCCGGTCATTGAGGCTGACGTGACGGCCTCTCCGTGGGCGGCGCTCAAATCCCGGTGGGCGATCGTTGGGGCGGCGGCGATCTTCCTTTATGTCGGTGCTGAGGTTTCGATCGGCAGCATGATGATCAATTTCCTGCATCAACCGACCATCCTCGATGTCAGCCTGGAGGATGCCGGCAAGCTGCTGGTGCGCTACTGGCTGGGCGCCATGATCGGCCGCTTCATCGGCAGCCTGCTGATGGGGGTGACCAAGATCACGGCCCACCGCTTGCTGACCGGTGCGGCGATCGGGGCTTCGCTGCTCTGCCTGACCGTGAGCCAGACCGATCGAGGTACCGCCGCCTACGCCGCCTTATCGATCGGGCTGCTCAACTCGATCATGTTCCCGACCATCTTCACGCTGACGCTGGAACGCTCGACCGCACCCGCATCGGCGACTTCGGCGCTGTTGTGCATGGCGATCGTCGGCGGCGCGATCCTGCCGCTATCGGTCGGGCTGATCGCCGACGCGGTCGGGTTGCAAATCGCCTTTTTTGTGCCGATGGCGGCCTATGCCTGCATCGCCGGTTTCGCGATCGGCGCGGGCCGCAGCAAGGCGATCCCGTGACCGTACCGGATCACGCGTCAGCACCTGAAGCCGTCCGCCGTTTACAGGAACGGTTACTGCGCTGGTTGCTGGACGATGCCTATCCGCTCTGGTCGACCGCCGGTTGGGATGGTCGGTCCGGCATTTTCGCCGAACGGTTGGACCAGGCGGGCGCATCCCCGCCCGAACCGCGCCGAGCCCGCGTACCGCCCCGCCAGATCTATGCGTTTGCGAAGGCGCGGTCGCTTGGCTGGACCGGCGATGGCGATGCGATCGCCAAACTCGGGCTGGCCACTTTCCTTGAGCGCTATCGCCGACCGGACGGTCTGTTCCGGACTCTGGTGGCGCCCGATGGTGCGACGCTGGATAACGCCGCAACGCTCTATGACCAGGCATTTGCCTTGCTTGCCTTCGCCGCCATACACGGGCTGACGCCCCACGCCGGGGCGGAGGCGGACAGGCTGCATCAGGCGCTGCTGCGCCACCTAAAGCGCCCAGGGGACGGCTTCGATTCCGGGCTGCCCGAGCGCCT
>CAIZEE010000162.1 GCA_903931835.1 uncultured Elstera sp. | reverse complement strand
GGCGCGAGCTGGAAAAACCCAAATACCGCCATAACTCCAAATTTCGCCACTGAGATAGTACTGTCAGAAGATGGAAAACGCGCTATCGCTTTAGGTAGGTCTAGCGAGGTATTAGTCAGCGCCGACGGCCAAAGCTGGGAACTCCCAAGGAAGCGACAGTAGTGTCACCGCTTCAACCACCGAAACGTCGGACCACCTTTCCAGCGGTCCTTGCCGCGCGGTCGCTGGGGCCCGCGATGCCCGCCAACCCGGCGACATAGTTCCACAGCAACCGCTGTTACCCTGCGAATTAGCCAGCCTGCGCTGGGTCCGGGTCTGGTCCTGCCTACCTCGCCACCGGCAACCCGCGAAGGGGCGGCGAGGCTATCGCGTTCGCCCTCGATCCCGGAACCGGTCGAATTGATTTTCGGGCCGCCGCGCTTCCTCCTCGGCAGCCCGCTCGATCTGCTCCATGCGCGCCCGGTGCCGCGCGCTCGCATCCGTCGGTTCTGGGACAGTACCAGGCGCGTTAGGGTCTCTTGCCGCGTCACGCATGTGCTGTCGAGCCAGAGCAGCGCCTTGCCGCGCTGGATCGTTGATCCGGCCAATGATCGCGGCTTGACGCTGTGCATCGGCCAATTGCGCGGCCGTGGCAACGCTCTGCGCAGAAACGCCTTCGACATCCTGCGCGCGTCCAGCGGCCTCCGTGGCAGCCCTGTCGAACCGCTGCGCCATTTCCTCGCGCTGCTGCTCGGGCGTAAGCGTAGCGATGAACTGCGACGCGGCCCGGCGCTCCTCGGTGCGGGACATCTGCCGCGCTAGCTGATCGAGGTTGCGCGCGGTGACACTTTCCACAAAAACCCGCGCTTCGTCGCGATGGCGCGATAGCGCCACATAGGACGAACTTTCGCGCCAATACTTCGAATGCAGCAAATAGGTTTGATCGAGCGTCTTGCCCTGCCCCTTGTAGATTGTGCCAGCGTAGCCGTGGCGGATACCACCAAATTCGCCGGCCTCGGCATTGGTGCCCACCACCAGCGCGACCGAACGGGCTCGGCCATCAAGCGCAATCACCATGCGCTGCCCGTCGATGGCCTCAACGGTGCCAACCCCGCCGTTTACCAGCCCTTGCGCCTTCTCGGGGCCACGACATAGAACGGGCAGGATAGCACGATAAGCTCGTGCGGTGATCATGCGGGCGCAGTTTCAAGGGCATTGAACCGGCGCAGTTGGCGATATCCATCCCCATCCAGCGTCCCAGGATCCGACCAGAGGTAATCGCCGGTAAGGTTGATATGCTGCCAGCCCAGCGGCGCGATGTGAGGCAGTAATGCTTCATCGACCGTCCGCCCGTTCCTGGCCATCGCATTGAGTGCCCGGCCAAGATAGACGGTATTCCACAGCACGATGGCGGCGGTGAGGAGCGCCACTCCCGAGGCTCGGTGCTGCTGGCCTTCGCGGCTTCGGTCCCGAAGGCGCCCCAGGCGATGGAAGCAGACTGCGCGGGCAAGCGCATTCCGGCTTTCGCCTTTGTTGAGTTCGACCGTGGAATCTCGCCTCAGTTGCGGATCTTCGAGCCAGTCGAGCGTAAATAAGGTGCGTTCGATACGTCCAATTTCACGCAGCGCGAGCGCAAGCCCATTCTGGCGCGGATAGGCGCCAAGGCGCTTGAGCATGAGCGACGCCGACACAATCCCGGTTCGGACCGAGGCGCCGAGCCGTAGTAACTCGTCCCAATGCGCCACGATGAGCGCTTCGTCGATGCGACCGCCGATCAGACTTGCGAACCCCGGCCATCGGTCTGGTTTGTCCATCACATGCAATTTGCGGTCACCGATGTTGGGAATACGCGGGGCGAAGCGGAACCCGAGTATGTGGGCAAGACCAAAAACGTGATCGGAGACACCGCCACCATCCGTGTGGTGAACGGCCAGATCGAGGTCCGCCTCGTGATAGAGCAGACCATCGATGACGTGAGCGGCCTCGCCGGCGCTGCCGGTCAGCACCGTAGTATGGAAGGGCGCATAGCGGTCGGTGATATGGGTATAGAAGCCGATAGTCGGTTCGCGGCCATGGTGCCGGTTGACCGCACCGACCGCCAGGCCCGGACCGCCGACATGAAAATGCTGCCCGTCCGAGCTGGACGACGATCCTGCGCCGAACGATTTTGCGAGAGGTTGCGCCTGTTGCGCGTTGACGATGCGGGCAAGCGCACGTCGGTATGTCTCCTCGCGAAGATGCCACCCCGTCGTCCAGGCAAGCTGGCGGTAGGATGCGACCGAGCAGGCATCGGCCATGCGGGTCAACCCAAGATTCGTCGCATCGGCGAGTACCGCCGCCATGACGGTACGACGTTCGTCGGCAGGAAAGCCAGTGTGGAGGTGAGTGAACGCTCCCGAAAAGCCCGTCCAACGATCGACATCCGCTAGGAGATCGGTGATGCGCACCGCCGGCAGCGTGCGATAAAGCGCCTCGGCCGCGGCTTCAGCCGCTTCGGGCGTGGCCGGACCGAGCGGCGTGATCTTGAGCACTCCACCCTCGATCCGCACGTCCTCGAGCTTGCCTTGCGCAGCCTTGTTCGCGACTTCTTCCAGGCGGCGCGCTAGCAGCGCGCGGCTGTCGTCGAGGTAGGCACCTGCCGTGTCTGATATCGCGACAGGAAGAGGTCCGGCTTCTCGCATCGCTGCGAACAGGGGTTTCGGAAGAAGTTGGTCCTCAACGGCCCGATATTGGCGTGATCCCTCAACCCAAACGTCACCGGCCCGAAGTCGCCCGCGCAGCTCGTCGAACAGACAGACTTCATAGGCTCGCCGATCGACGCCGTCCGTCGTCACGACGGTTGGGCGCCAGGATTTCGCCACGAATCCTATTGCCGCATCCTTGGGCCATGATCGTCGGCCGCTATTATAGAATTGGCGCAACGTCTGTATACCGGCGAGTACGCCGGAGGATGCTGGCAACGCCCGGAATGTCAGGCTTTCCAGGAAGCGTGGGCCAACCGCGCGAAGTACGGTATGGCCACGTGAGACGATTGCGGTGCGATCGGGACCATCGGTCCGAACGAGCCGCTTGGCATCGGCAACCGAGGTCGCCAGTTCGTCCCACCCGATGAGGCGGTCGATTTCGACAAACGGATCGGACCCACTCGTCTTGGCCGCGATAAGGGTGTCGCCGAGCCGCGCCAGCAAACGCACTTTGTCATTGATCGCACGGCGATCCCGGATCATCGCCGCCTCTTCACGACGCTCGGCACGAAGGAATATTCGGCCCATCAGCCGGTCGAACAACCCGACCGCATCATCGGTCAGGCGGACAGTGGTGTCGAGGACGGTCGCCACCAGAACAGCCCGACGCCGTGAAACCGAGAGCGCCGCAAGATGCTGGGCGCTCAGCCTGGCTCCCTCACGCGCGAGTTGGCGGGTTCGTTCCGGGTGAACGCCCTCGGCTACCGTCGGATCGAGACGCAACGATAGCAGATGCTCCCGTCGCTCCAGCACACGATCAATGGCGCGATGCCCTGGTGCGCCGGGCGGCTGCCTCGCCCAGGCGATTGTCGACAGTCGCGTGCCCTCACGAAGCAAAAGCAGCGCATCGAGGCTGGCAAGCTGGTCATTTGACAGTCCGGCGGTAAGTTGCCTGGCGACGTTGCGTTCGGCACCGAACATTGCCGCTGCTACGATCCGCTCGATGATCGTCGCGCCTGGCAGAAGCACGCGCCGCCTACGAAGTTCGTCCAGAAACATCGTTGCTACCCGGAGTCCATCCGTCGTTGCGAGCGCAACCGGCAACAGCCATTCCGTCATCTCGCGGCGTATCTCGGGCGTGAATGTCTGAAAGCCATACGCTTCGCGCAGATCGCCAAGCTGGTCGCGCCGGGTCTGTGGACGCGCCGCATAGGCCGCGAGCGCCCCAACCTCGATGCCGAGCTGGTCCCCGACGAACGCAATCGTATCATGGTCGATCACTTCGCCTGGACTCAGCATACGACCAGGATAACGATACGCACAAAGTTGCATGCCGAACCCCAGGCGGTTCTCGTCACCCCGTCTTTGTTTGATCAGCCCAATATCGTCATCGCCGAGCGTCCAATGTCGCGTAAGGTCTGCCTCAGACGTCGGTAGCACGAGAAGAGCGGTGAGATCTTCGTCGGAGAGAACCTTTCGTCTTGGCATGGCGCTTCGTCCCAAATGGAGTAGAGTACGAAAGGTACGCTGCGCAGGTACGGAAAACCAAGGGGTTGCAGACCCCTTTTCCAGAGGAGTTCATTTGGGACAGCGCGCCGCCATCTACTGCCGGGTCTCGACGGCCGATCAATCGTGCGAGCGTCAGCAGCGAGACCTGACCGCTTATGCCAACCGCGCCGGCTATGAGGTCGTTGGCATATTCACAGAAACCGGATCGGGCGCCAAGCTCGACCGGGCGGAACGCAAGCGGGTGATCGCGCTGGCGCAGCGCCGTGAGATTGACATCGTGCTCGTCACCGAGCTCTCTCGCTGGGGACGCAGTACGCTCGACCTGCTCAATACGCTGAAGGATCTGGAGGCCCGCGGTGTCTCGGTGATTGCAATGTCGGGAATGACCTTCGATCTTGCTACCTCTCATGGACGCATGCTTGCGACCATCATTGCCGGCATTGCCGAATTTGAGCGCGAACTGATCCAGGAGCGTATCCGCTCGGGGTTGGCGCTGGCGAAGGCACGTGGCAAACTTCTGGGCCGTCAATCAGGTCACCGCCCGAAATCCGATCGAATGGCGCCCAAGGTTCTCGCCCTCGTTGCTGAAGGACGCAGCTATCGCTGGATCGCCCGGGATCTCAGCCTGAGCAAGAACACCGTCAATGACATCGTCAAGCGCACGAAAGCCGCCGCCGCCCTATTGATGGGGGACATGCCGTGACCAGGCAATCGGAGCGCGTTTCGCCAGACCCGTATCGCAAAGCCCGCTTCAGGGAGATCGCGCGAGGGATCGTTGCCAAAGACCGCTATAATCGGAAATACGGTATAGCCGTCGATACTGCCGGCGCCATCGCCGGTGCCCTAGAACGGGCATATCGCGATGGTGTGCAGGGCGGTCAAAATGCGCCGGCTCCCAGACTTGAGCACCCCAATTCCGGGCCGATCGAGTGGGTGCTGATACCGCCACGACCCAGAGATGCATTCTGGAGCATTTGCCTGTTCACTCTGTCGCGTGGAGACCGGCCCGCATCGGCCGGGCAACTGGTGCCTTGTGTCACGGAGCGCGGGACTGCCGGATGGAAACTCATCGTACACGGCCAAAGCTATGAAAAAGCGATGGGCGACAGAACGATTAATCCCCTTATTCGACTTGGTCTTCTGGAAGTTGCGCCCGATGATCCCGAGCACAGGGTCGTATCGAAACGCGGTGAAGAAACTTGGAGCCTGTTCCTCCAGCGCGGTGGTCAATATCCGGAGGATCTGACCGACCTTTAGCCGATCAGGCCATGATCGCTTAGGCACCGCTACCGGCAGGAAGCGCCCTGTTTGCCGACGTTCACTGCTGCAGCTTATCGGGGAACCTGCAATTCGCTACGGTGCTCAAAACCATCACCACCTTATCGTGCTATTCTGCCCGTTCTATGTCGTGGCCCCATAATGGCGCGTTATCTGCGCACTCGCAGGAAAATGGCCTCCATCGACAAGGTGCCGTTTACGACGCCCGGCTCGCAAGGGGGCTTCGCTCCCATTGATCTCTCGCTAAGCCGATGGCGGCGATTTTCTTGTGATCGGTGTTTGACATCATTTTCCACGATTTGGGCCTTCTGTTTCACCTCTCGTTCTTGAGCGGCAACACAGCAGGCTTTCGAGCCTGATTTCGGTTGGACTTGGTACGGCGGCGGCATCGCGAGCTCCCTCACACAGCGGTGTAATGAGGATAGCTGGCGCAGCTCATGAGACTGTACCCACGCACGTTGTAAGACGGATTCCTACAACGTCACCATTTATGCTGCCTGGGTTTTAGATTGGCACCCACCGCCGGATTCCAAGTTCTCAGTCCAGAGCGCGACGAGCCGTAGGATCAAGATTGCGGCTAGGTGCTGGTTAGGACTTGAGCCCCAGCGCGCTTTCGCACCCATCCCACACGCTGACGTGCAGCACGGCCAATGCTCCGACTGACTGAAATGCGCCGCCCGCTGACAACGCCCTGGGGCACTGCATCCATGTGAAAATATGGCGCATAGAAAGGGTCGACGCCCTTGAGCGCATATTTGGTCACACCGCCGGGCCTGGTGACAGGCAGGAAGTGCAGTGCGTCTCCTAGGCAATCGAGCCGGGCTGCTTTGCAAACCCGCTTTTGGATGGCGCCGGGAAGATCGTCCCAGAGGCACCTAGGGACGTGCATAAGCCAATGAACGTGACGAATGTCCCGCGGGTTTTCATGAACCGCGTAGGCGTCAAAAGAGCCGATCTGGCGCCCTTTGCTGCGCTCATAGTTCCACCAACGTGCCGTGCTCTTCCAGATGGCACGAAATCGATCTCCCGCCTCCTGTTCGGAAAAGCCGAGCTGAGTGAGATCGATGGTAACGAGCAGGTTGAGCGCGCGGCCGTTGTCGTTCGCAAACCGGACGGCATGAAAGATGCCTTCTGCCTGGTGCCGTCCTACTGCTGCGGTGCTGTATTTTGTAGCCATTAGAGCCACCTAATACCAAGGGTGCGTGGCGTTGCCAATGTGCTGGCAGCCTGTTCCCTTTGTGTTTCCACAGAAAAGGTGAGTCTAGAAGTGGTTGAAACAGCGCTACAAAAACCAACGGGAGCCGTTAGGCTCCCGTGGCGCTTAGTTCCCTTGCGGGAAACGGACGCTCCCGGGGGAGGCCGCCTCTGCCTCCCATATAGGGTCATCGCCCCTAAAGCGCAATTAAAATGCTCGATTAAATTCTAGGGGGTGGACGGCGCGGCGGGCGTAGGGAGCCATGCCAGCACCAGGCGCAGCATCGCGTCAAACTCAGCCGCTGGCATCCGGGCGATGCCGCCCTTGTCAGGGAGAAGCCTGCTTACGGCCACGGTCGTCATTTTATCGCAGATTGCCCACGCCGCCCGCCCGTCGATGGTGGTGGCAAGCGGGAAGGCCCATTGATTT
>CAIZEE010000161.1 GCA_903931835.1 uncultured Elstera sp. | reverse complement strand
GGGTTTTGTGGGGTGTTACGACCTTGAGGACACGCGGTCACGGCATGGTTGAGACTGAACCGATAACCGCTAATCCTCGCGGTTGACCTCTGCGATAAGGTCGCTATCTCCAAGCGGAACAAATGTCCCAGCTCGGCGTTGGTCGATCAGCTCCTGCAACGCCTGGATTTTTAGCGCATGCGTCGCGTCATCGCGGCGCAGCAGTTCTAACCCTTGCTGGAACACCGCGCTGACACTGGAATATCGCCCGCATTCCACCAACGCCCGGACGTAAGCATCCTGTTCTTCGGTTAGCGAGATGACGGTTTCCGCAGCCATAGGCACCTCCACACTTGCGTGTTCAATACCATCAGACAGATACAGACCGCAAGCCCAGGGCATGACGCATATGGCGGTGTAACCGCTGGGGCATTGCTGGCCGCCGCCGTCCAGCAGGCATCGGCGGAGATCGCGGAGGGCCAGCTAGGCGGTCATCTCCGCTATCCCGGGGGAGCGGATATACTCGTGTCAGCGTCCGGGGCGGCGGCAAGTCCTCGCCACGTTCGCGCTGTCGCTGCTCGGCTACGGCCAGACCTACTCCGGCCTCGCCTTCGTCAACGGGCATATGACACCCGCGCCGCTGGCCCCGGATTACCTCTCTTACTGATTTCTGCGGCATTATGGAGCAGTTGCCACCAAACGGCGGCCGAAGATTAAAAAATCCGTTCTTTTTCAAGCCGCTAAACTAGCCTAGCCCTATCTGGGTATCCCGGGGATGTTCTTTGTAGCCGGGGGGTATCCGGTACCTATCGGGGCGGCCGTTGACCAATCACGCAAATTTCGATCGTAAAACCGTCCGCGTCCTGGTATGAAGACAATATGGGCACGCTGAGCATACGCACGACCTGACAGACTCGGCGACGTTTCGCCGAGGTAGCCGTTATGCCGTCCAGCGAGGACCGTATGCCTGATACCCAGCAGCCTGCCGATTCCATGGCCATCCCTGACAATGCCCATGAGGACAAGGCCGTGAAGGCCAAAGCGCGAGGCGCGCGAATATTCGGCTGAGAACCCCGGCCAGCACTTCCTGCTGTCTCCGCTGGCCAACACGCTCCCGCTCATCAAGGTTGCGGGAATGAAGGAAGAGGACGCCTACCGCTGGTTCGAGCGCGCTCGCTGGCACGACAACGGCGGCAAGCCTTACTGCCCCGTATGCGGCAACCTTGAGGTCTTCTCGATCCGGCGTCGCCGCTTCCGCTGCACGGCCAAGGAGTGCAAGCACGAGTTCAGCGTCACGTCCGGCACCATTCTGGCCAACCGTAAGCTGAAGTTCCGTACCCTCGTCATGGCCATCGCCCTGGCTGTCCAGTCAGTCAAAGGCAAGGCCGCGACCGAACTCAAGCGCCAGTTGGGGGTCGATTACAAGACAGCCTTCGTCCTTCTACACAAGCTCCGTGAGGCCATCGCCGCCCAGCGCGAAGACCTCAAGCTGGACGACGTGGTCGAGATGGACGGGATGTACGTTGGCGGCCATATCCGACCAGAAAACAAAGCTGAGGACCGGATCGACCGACGCCTTGCGGAGAACCAGACCGGCAAGCGGATGGCGATTATCGTCATGCGCGAACGGGGCGATGGCAACCGCACGCTCGCGGCCGCGGCACCCGACGAGCGCGGTGACGTGGCGTGGCATCTGGTCAGGAACCACGTTCGAGACGGCGCCGGGCTATGCGCCGATCAGCACAAGTCGTATGACGAATTGGTGGGCCTCGCCTCAATGGTCCGGAACGACCACGGGAAGGCATACGTCGAGACACCGGACGCGAGCACCAACCAAGCCGAGAGCTTCTTCTCGCGGGCGCGGCGCGGCGAAATCGGCATCTATCACCACGTAGCCGGGAAGTATCTGGATTGGTACGCCGCCGAATGGGCATGGCGTGAAGACTATCGGCGGATGGACTTTCGGTCGTTGGCCAAAGGGCTGCTCCGCCAAGCATTGGGACAACCTGTGAGCCGGAATATGGCCGGGTACTGGCAGCGGCCTAACAAGCGCGACCAGCCGTTGGTCGGCTGGAACCCGTTGTCCGGCATGCAGACCGCGCCGACCGGATAGCAGCGGGTCAGCGCGCAATCTCCCACAGCACCTGCCGTCCATCACCGTTCGCGGTTCGACGGACCTGCCCGCTCCCGATTTTCTGCCACAACAGGGCGGTGACCTGAGTGGAGATCTGCCCCTGCATCGGGTCGTCATCGTCGATCCCCTTGGCCGCCAGCATGGCGCGGGCGCATTCGGCCGACGAGGCCGGACGGTTCAAGTCCCGCAGCACCGCTAACGCGGCTGCGGTCATCTCGCCACGGCTAAACAGACCGTTTCGGGCCTGGCCACGGCGGTTCGTCCGTCCGGCTTCGGGCTTATAGTTCGGGTCAAGCATCAGAAGCACCGTGTCCAGCGACGTGATTTTCCGCTTTGCCTCTGTCAGTTCACCCTTCAGTGCTCGGCATCGGGCGACCTGTTCCCGCCGCATCGTCACCAACCGCTCGGTCTCGCCCATCACCGCTAACCCCATGAAAATCATGGGGAATCATAACGCAATCAGACCCAACTTACTTGGTGGCAACTGCTCCATAATGCCGGATTTCTGCCCGCGTCGACATCGGATGCCTG
>CAIZEE010000160.1 GCA_903931835.1 uncultured Elstera sp. | reverse complement strand
TGCCTATCGTTGCGACCACGGACCCGGCTTCCCAGACGTTCATCTCCTGGACGGCCTGTTCCGATGGCGTCACGTTGAATCTAACGAGTCCGTTGCTCCCGACGAACCTCATGTACCCGTTGGCCTGCTGGGAGCGCCAGAGCGGAATCAACGCTCCGTTCCCGGTCCATCCCAACATGGAGAATATGCTCATCGGGCTGCCGGCGCTTCCGAAAGGCATCATGAACCGGCGCTGGGAGTGGCGCGAGGACGCGATCTGGCTTCCTGGCGCTCAGCAGCACGTCGATCTTCGTGTGCGCTA
This sequence comes from uncultured Elstera sp., assembly GCA_903931835.1. Taxonomy (GTDB): domain Bacteria; phylum Pseudomonadota; class Alphaproteobacteria; order Elsterales; family Elsteraceae; genus CAIZEE01. The sequence goes on along the minus strand of CAIZEE010000160.1, from coordinate 2,132 downwards.
CCAGAAGAGCCTTGCGGACTTTGCGGACGGGGCGGAAATTCAATGGTTCGATCAGCCGGTCCCAATTCTGCTCTGTTCCGATGCGCTGGCGTGGTTCGTAGTGGCCGAATGCCTGAGCGGCCGGGCCGATCCCGCGTTGACCTCAGCGGCAAACGAGGCGGGCGAGCGGGAAGCGCGCAAGATCGTCAACCGTGACGTTCGCGCGAAACAGCGGGTAAACGTAAGACGCCAACCGCGCAGCGGCGGAGACGGCGGCGGATGCGGATGGTATTAGGAGAAACGCTATGGATTTCACCAGAGCAACAGAGGTAACGCCGGAAGTGGCTGCCGCCATTGACGATGCGTTTGAGTATCACAAATGGACGCCGGAGCAGGTAGAAGCCGGATCCAAGATTCGCAAAGCACTAGCAGATGCGGTCAAGGCCATAGTCGCAGGAGCGCCTCCGAGCCCTGATCGTTCCGCTGCGATCCGAAAATGCCGAGACGCGCGCATGGACGCCAACTCGGCGATCACGCACGGAGGTAAATACTGACATGGCAATGAAGGCAGTTCTTTCCAGAATCGACCACACCAAGAATCGGCTCATCGCGTTTGGTACGGTCACGCTGTCCGGCAACTACGGAACGAGCGGCGGCGCGCTCCCGCACGGCGACACGCTTGACCTCTCACAACTCGGCATTGCGTCGAACACGTTGCTTCGGGCTACGCTCTACAGCACGGTTCCGCAGGGCTCCGCTCCGCTGGCCGACAGCTATACCTACCTGCCCGGAACCACGCCGGCCAACGGAGTCGTGCAGGTGTCGCTGGCCGGAACCGAGTTCACGCCGGGCAACGCCTACAGCGGCGCGAGCCCGACGAACGTAACCGGCTACGTCCTGAACTTCGAGGCGAGTTTCATTCCGGGCCAATAAGGGGAGCCATTGGCGTTCAATACGGCTGGCAGCGTCGAAGTCACGATTGACACTTTCGGGGGACTTTGCACGGAAATGGCCCCCGGCAAAGTGCCTCCGGGCGTGTCTCCCGACAACTGGGATATGACTTTCGTGCCGGGCGGTGCGCTCAGCCGCCCCTGGCTTCAAAAGGTCTTTTCGACGCCTATCGATGGAGCGCCCGCCATGCGCTATGCCAAATCCTACACGGACCCGGCAGGCGTGATCCGAAACCTCTACTTCGATGCTCTGGGAATGCTTTGGGTTGAGAATCTGGCCCTCAGTCCCGGCACGCTCACCTCACTCATTCAATCGACGCCGGATGCCTACTGCAAGTCGATTACCGCCTTCGGGCGCGAATATCTCGCCATCTCGGACGGACGGCACGGGCAGGAAGTGCCGCTTCAGTACGATGGCACGAATCTTGACCGGGTGACGCAGGACGGTCCCGGAGCCCCGCCGACTGTCACCAGCGTCTCGCTGCCATCGGTCGATATGGCGCTCAGTAGCGCAGCGCCAGTTACGTTCGCAGTGACCGAGGTCGATCCCGGCGATCCTGGTCCTGGCGGTTCGTTCGTCAACCTTCGATGGTGGACGGCTGATAGTGTGGCTGCGCTTGCCGTAGGCCAAGGCATCACGATTACCGGCTGCGTGACCACTCCGATTGTCGGCGCGAGCGCCATTCCGCTGAATGTGGTCAATGCCCCAATCGCGGCGATCTACACCGGAGGCGGCGGCGGTTACGCGAATCTGGTCATCCTCCAGGTCTACATCCCGGCAGGAACTGGGTATTCCATCGATGCTGGCATCGTGGCAACGCGCACCAGCGGCGGGACCACACTGGAGCGGCACGGTAATATCGTGACCGCAAAGACCGCGACTCCGCATGGTTTGCTCCCCGGTTATCAAGCTCAAATCGCTGGAGTCGATGCGGCGCAGGTGGGCGGCGGGATTTCGAGCGTCGTCATCAATAACGAGAACCTTCCTGGAATCGCTACCGTGACCACGGTTTCTGCGCATGGGCTGATACCGGAGAACTTTGTCACGCTGACGGGCATTACGGGGGTCGGAGTCGGCGGGGCCATCGTTACCATCGTCAACACCGGCCAAGTCGTCACAGTGACCACCACGACGCCGCATGGTCTATCCCCGGGCGTAGCCGTCACTATCGCGGGTGTCGCCGCGCCAGCGTTCAATACGAC
>CAIZEE010000159.1 GCA_903931835.1 uncultured Elstera sp. | reverse complement strand
TGCTCCCGGTGGGGAGCAGGAAATTTCTGCGGGCATATCCCTCCCGTCCTCGGAGTCCGTCACGAACGCAGCGACGACCGATTCGCCGGAGGAATGGACAAATCTCGCTGCCAGAGCGGTCGAGGCGATCGACGGAACTGTGATCACATCGGCCGAGCAGCCATGGCAACGGCTCGACCGGTTACGCCGTGATCGGCTTAAGATTCCCGATCAGTTATGGCAACACCTGGCAACCCGGCACCAACACCGAGCGGCACTTGCAGTGGCTGAGGCACTACTTCGCCCCGATGTCTATTTCCGGCGGGATCGAACGGCCTACGTGATAGGCACCCTCAAAAAACGGCCGAACGAATGCCGGCCCGAAAGATCAGTAGCCCGCTTGATCGCGCTTCGGGATGGCACTGCTCGAACTGCTGCGATAGGATGACGGTGTTCCGCGATAACGGTACGACGGTATAACGGTATAACGGTATAAAGGTCTCACGTTTATGAAGATCCTTGCAATTGTCAGCCAGAAGGGCGGTGCCGGAAAAACCACGCTAGCTGCCAATCTGGCCGTAGCCGGCCAGTTGGCCGGCGAAAAAGTGGTGATGTTTGATCTGGATCCGCAGCACTCGTTAGCCGGGTGGGCAAATGGCCGCTCAGCAGCGCCTGCAGCACGGATCATCGACCAGGCCACCAAGCTAATGCAGGGCTTGGAGGTGGCCCGGCGCGAGGGCTTCACTATAGCCGTTATCGACACGCCCCCGGCTGTGGACTCTGTTGCTGCATTTTCAGCCGATGCCAGTGACCTTATCGTCATACCATGCCGGCCGGCCATCTTGGACATGCGGGCGTTGGCGCCGACCGTCCGCATCGTCCGCGATCGAGCAAAGCCCGCCGCGATCGTCCTCAACGCATGCCGACCTTCTGGTAGCTCGAGCGATGAAGCAGTGGCCGGCCTCAGCGTCTACAAAGTCCCGATCGCGCCGGTGCGGCTGACGTACCGAGCAGCTTTTCAGGATGCGGCGACAGCGAGCCAGGGTGTACAGGAATTTGAGCCGAAGGGCCGGGCCGCCGGCGAGGTCGGAGCCCTCTGGCAATGGATTATCGCACAGCTATAGCGATATGTGCTCGGCAGTCATGCTGCGAGATCCAGTTCATATTGGCGCGGACTGACAGCAGCCCGGTGGATGAGCTCAGCAGCACGATCCGCGACGGCCGGAACAGTGCCAAAGCGTCCCGCGAGAACATTGGCCAGTTGAGGCCGTGAGATGCCGACCAGTTGAGCGACTTCCTCTTGACGAAGTCCAAGCTTGCGCTGCGCGTCACGTAAAGCACGACGGCCAAAAATGGTGATCTTTCCAGACGCGAAAAATTGCGCGGCCAAAATTGGAGGCGAGGACAGGAGGGGGTCTGGTTGCCGTGGCAGCGAAGCTGGTGGCGACGAAACGAACACCGATGAAGGCAAAGAGGCAGACCGCGAAGAAGCAGGAACAGCCAACAGGACAGCGACAGGGCGGGGAACAGAGAGCTTCTCCACCATATTGTGGAATGGTTTCTCACTAAGCACCTGAATGGCAACAGTTTTTTGTGGCGCGGCGTGGCGCTTGGAAATGACGGTTTCAAATGCCTTTTCCATCTGCTCGCGTGCTAGGCCTTCGTGCCTCGCCTGGACGATAAAACTGTCATGCATCGGCAGCGCGACCACACCAGACTTCAGCAAGGCCAGCATGATCCGCTCCGCCATGTCGCTGTCGACCCGCATCAACCACCGGCCAGCGCCAGAGTGAAAATGCCTGGCGATCGGCGAGTGGTATTCCTTCACGTCAGCGATGAGTGGCTCAGCGATACGACGATCCAGCAAACCGTTTGCATCCACGTATTCCGGCATCAGTTCCCGGATGGTGTTATTGTGCCTAATCGCACCCAAGGCCTCGGGGTATGTCCCTGCGTTGAGCAGAATCAAGACGGCCAGCTTTACTACCTTGCGATGCCAGCGGCTCGCGATCTCGTATGGCGTATCGTCCTCGTCAAGCGGCTTACCCTCGAGCGCGTACAGGATACGAATATGATGCTCGGGATAATCTGGCTCGGCGACATGCTCGCCGCCGATCATCAGGTGGTCTCTGCGGACCTGTTTCGGCAAGCCTTGATACCAGGGGCCATAAAAGCGCCCGCCCAGATCGAAGCTTTCGTTGAACACGCGATAAATCTGTGTCGCGGTAATGTTGAACGCTTGGCCCTCAATCAAGAGCACGTTACCGGTCAACTGGCCGAGCCCCGGTAACTCGACCTTGACGGCATCTACGGCTTTGTTGATCGCAATCAGGTGGCGCTGCATCCGCGAAGTCTGAACGGTGTCGTTGAAGTCGATTAGTTGCTTGTCGCTGTCGCGTAGGCGGATCAGTTGATGCGGCTTCAGCTTAGCGAGCTTGGGTGCGAGGAGACGGTGCTCCAGCAACGCCGGCGTGGCCCGAAATGTTGACTGCTTGCCTGTCGTCGGATCTGCAGGCGCGATCTCTCGATGAAGAAGATCAGCAGCATGCAGCTCATCAACACTGCCGACGACAGCATCGAAACCGTAGGCCGGGTGATCGTATCGGGCACCGCGCTTTGCGTAATGCTCCCGGCGCCGACTATGTGAGATAGCGCTGCCAGCATGATCAAGCGCGCTTGCGATGATCTGGCCGCGTGCTGTCTCGCGATTCCGGTTGCGCGCCTTGGGTAAGTCGAGCGGTGTTAAAAAGTCCGGAGGCAAATCGTAATTGAACACCAGCCCATGATCGCGCGGTGATCCGTCCTGCCAACAGTGTGGCCTCGCCAGCGACGACGCGTGCGGGGGTTCATGACCAGGCATTGCTGACCCTTTCAAAGCGAATTTTACCGCCGCGTAAGCACCAGAGGCAATAGTTTTTTGTTCCTTGTTTGTTCTTGTTTTGCGATACGCGGCCCATAGTTTGCAGCTACAGGTTTGGGGTGGATGCACGAGCATGGCCCGTCTTCCGAACAATAAATACCGTCACGCCGGCATACCGTTATACCGGTATGCCGGCGTGACGCCTTCCTAGACAGCAACGTTATTCCGGTATAGCGTGATAGCGGTATGACGGTATGACGTTACTTTGGAGATCAACCCATGGCTAAACGCCCATCGCTCGCAACGTTTTCTGCAGAGCAGGCCTCGGCACCCGTTGCTGTGGCTCCCGTGACGCCGGCAACAACCAAGCGCGACGAGCGGGTGAAATGCACGATCTATCTGGACGAACACACGTGGCGGGCGCTCCGTAAGATCGCAGCCGCGAACGACGTCAAGCTCCATGACTTGTTTCTAGACGGGATCGACCACGTTCTTAACCGACATGGCCAACCCGTGACGACCCGTCGGTGATTTTTAGGGACCACCCGATCCTGGTGGGACACTATCCTCGCTATCATCAGCTGACAGAGGCGCGCAGTCTTCGCGCAGAGCCGGCAGCAATCTGGCAATGACGTCCCATACCAGATCGTAATTTACGTCATCATAAGCGTGACGAAGGACATTCCCGAAATCTCTGATCTGCCGCCACGGGTGCTGAGGCAAGACGGTCTCAGCATGGTCCCCAAGCTTAGTTGCTGCTTCACTGATAATCTGCAGCGACCGCTCAATGGCTCGTACAGTCTTCAGATCCTGTGCGACAACATCCTCGCTGCGACCGGCGACAAATTCAGCGATCAGGTCGGCCTCCCGGACAATGTCCGCGAACCGACGCTCCGGGTTTCTAGAAGGCACGAACGGCGTCCGCCAACGCTGATGGCCGGACATGCGGCTTTAATCTCGACGCATCGGCTATGTCGACCGGCGCGCCAATGGCTTCCTCCAACAGCAAGCGAATTTCCGCCAGGTCCACAAGGGACCTCACCCTGGCCCTATCGAGGTCGACCAACACGTCGACGTCGCTATCGGGGCTACTTGCACCACGAGCAACGGAGCCAAAGACCCGGGCATGGGTCACGCCCGCCTGCCGGAGCACCGGGGCGATCTCACGAATTCGATCCAAGACGTCATTCAAATGAGTCACGGGCCTGATCCCAAGCGGTAAAGGTAAGACCAGATTGGTTCAATCTGATGGCGCAATCGTTTTAACCGACGAGATGCCTCAACTACAACCGGTCACCATAAACTGCGGTACTCACCACGCCGCCCTTCGCTACGCTCCGGGCAAGGGACCTCCGGCCCCGGCGGGGTTCCGTTCCTCGCGGCGGCTGCACGCCGCCGCTCTGCCTTCAGCAGAAGTATTCGTGCCGGTCGCGCATGCCGAACCGGCACCGATTTGACAATCATCCGCTCTACCTAATCTTCCAGGGCCCGGAGAGAACTTCGCGAACATTTCAAACCGCGATTCAGATTGGGTGTTATGCGACAGCCTAGGCTGAATCAGAAGGGGCGACCTCACATGTCGCCCCTTCCGGCCTTGAGAGGGGCTGGCCCCTACTTCCAGCCGCCCTGGCGGCCTGCCGCCACACTGGCAAATGAGACCAGGCGCAGGTCGGACGGATTTACTAGATTTTTTTCGGATTTGCAATAGTAAAAAGCAAACGTAGGATTTTTTCCAGACGGATTTTCAAAAATAAAATTCCCCCTATATACCCCCTACCTAACAATTTAATATATTATTAAATTGTTAGGTAGGGGATATCCATCCCCCCATCACCTTATCCCCCCACCCCGTCAGCGGGGTCTCCCCCCTTACCCTCTTCCCCCCTTCCTTGTCAAGGAAAAAACAAACATAGAAACTAACTTTGTGACTCACACTTATCAAATTTAGATGGATTTAATCGTTACAAACCCACCCTGCATCGATGTTGCTAATTACGAAACGAGAGTCGGAATTCTAATTACGATCGGAAAATCGATGTAGTTAGCAACAAACGATGTAGGCAAATCCCCACTTGACAGCTCTTGCGCATTTTCCGGCTGAGCTTCATAGACCGGCCCATTTATAGAAACGAGCGACTGCTACGGCAGTTCGAGATATTGGTTGCTGAAGAGGGACGAGGCGTCCCAGAGCCAATCCATATTCATCGGATCGTCGTCTTCGTCATAGAGATGGCGAGACGACGGTCGGCCCTGTCAATCGACGACCGATAATCTGTTAAATCAATGACTTAACGTACAAAGGTGGATTTTGCCGCGTGAATTTTTGGGTTAGAGGCAGTAGCTGATAAAATGCGCCTCGACATCATTTCTGGGCTGATATTGCCGGCATTCGGGCGTAATTCGTCGGAATTAAGGCCCTTTTTGGCCCGAGAGTGCGCAATTTCACTGCGTAATTTTGTCGTTTTTTGGCATGGGCTTAGCGGCAGCGGCCCATTTTGGCGGAAAAAACGCTAGCAATTGATATTGTTCAATTGTGCCACGCTGAATGGAAACACCTTTGTCCCGACCAGAGAGCCATCGTGAGAGTTTTTATGCGTCAACATGACGGGTTTTATGCGTCTGTACGGATTACCGGTAACCGGTGTGGGTATTACCGGTAACATAGAAAAACCCGCCGAGCGGGTGCTGCGGCGGGTTTGGGTGTCGGTTGCTGAGGTGCGATTAGTAGTCCGTCGAAACATCGATCTTCATGGACGTTCTCCTCTTTATGCGGTCGCTGAGGTGGGGCTAGCAGT
>CAIZEE010000158.1 GCA_903931835.1 uncultured Elstera sp. | reverse complement strand
CAAAGATCGCCCGGTAGTCGACATAGTTCATCATCTGGGCCTTGCGCTCAAAATCCTCCAGGCTGGTCGGCGGACCGAATTGCTGAGTGAGGGCTGTCATGAAACTATGGACGTCGCCGTTCCCGGCCGAATGCCAGTCGTGATAGGCGAGCGTATCGCTGAGCGGCCAACGATCCGCCTCCGGGACTGAGGCCGTGATCGATTCCAGCGTAGCCAGCGACGGCGTCCCAACCTCGACCGAAAAGCCTTTTGCGAGGGTGGTGAAATAATCCGAAGGCGGGCGATAGGAATAGGGACCGCTATCCTGCAGATTGATGCGGTTCGAACTGCCGGTATAAAACCGCGTGCCGTCGATCGACGCGACCAGATCGGCCAGGCCTTCGTTTAGGATCGGCTGCGGCACGCCCTCGTTGCGGCCGAACCACACGGCGATACTGGGGTGATGGCGATAGCGGGTGATCACGTCGCTTGCATTGGCCAGGAACAGCGCTGGGTCCTGGGCCTCCAGCTGAAAATCCTGGGTCGATTCCCAGAAATCATTGAGCACCAGCAGGCCGTATTCGTCAGCCAGATCGTAAAACACTTCCTCGGTGTCCTGGCCCAGCCAGTTGCGGATGATGTTCACATGCGCCTCTTTGTGCAGGCGGAAATACGGCTCCAGCCGCCCGCGCGAGACGCGTTTGCGGCTGTCATCCATGCCCCAGCTGCCGCCCCGCGCCGCGATCGGCACACCGTTGACGCGGATCACGAGGTAGGGGGCGAGCGAACCGGTGCCGATGTCGTGGACTGCGGGCGACGTTTCTCCCGCCGGCGTCAGCGACTCGGCCCAACCGTTAGGCGTGCGCTTGATCGCCTCGTGCCGGATGTCGACCAGCTTTGTGCCGAGTGCGGTTCCCATAGTCGGGTTGATCTCGACCCGGCGCAAACGGCCGGTGTGGTCGAACAGCGAGAGTTCGTAGGTGATCTGCCGGATGCCGAACCGGATCGTCCGGTTGTCCGAGACCGAGCCGCCTTCGCGCGCCGTCACTGTCAGATGATAGAGATCGGCTGGTCCGTAGCCGTTCGGCCACCACAGCCTCGGTTTGTGTAGGGTAAGCTGCGGAAACTCCGCCGGGTCCAGCGTGATTTCCGATTTTCCGGGCGCCACCCGCATCTGTTTGCTGACGGTAACGCCCTCAAAGGCGGCGTCGACCGTGACATCTCGCGCGGTGGTGCTGTCGTTCTCCAGCGGCACCAGGATTTTCAGATCGGCTTGGTCGGATTTCGGCAGGTTGAGGCGGGTAATGACCATCGGGTCGAGCACACGGACCAGCCCCGACGCTTTCAGTTCGACCGGCTGCCAGATGCCGGTATCGCGGTCGCGGATGCCGGGTATCCAGTCCCAGCCCTCGGTCGCCATAAACGTCGGCCCGTCCAGCACCATCGACCCGCCATTCTCACCCGGGCCGTAGGCGATCGACTCCTCCGATGGAATGCCGGGATGGGGTGGCGGGGAGACGCGAACGGCAAGCACGTTGACCTGCCCCGGCCGCACCACCGTGGTCACGTCGAACACACCGCGAATGAACGCCCCTTTGATGTCGCCTAGCCGGACGCCGTTCAGCCAGATTTCAGCCGCATAGTTGATGCCTTTGAAGGTGAGCGTCAGGTGGCGATGGCTGAGGGTGGCGGGCGCTTCAAAACTGGACCGATACCAATAATCCTGATGCGCTAGCGATTCCGGGATCGCCATGTTGTTCAGCCCGTAATCCGGATCGGGATAGACGCCGCGATCGATCAGCGTGGTGAGCACGGTTCCTGGTACCGTCGCCCGATACCAGTGCACGTCCTGATAGCCGGGCTGGGACAGCACCGCGCCGCCCTCTTTGACCTCGGGGGTTGCCGCCAGCCGCCAATTGCCGAGTGTCCAAATTTGGTCGGGTCCTGCCGTCAGGGCCGGGTTTTCCGGTTTCGGGGGCACTGCGACCGGCGAAGACGGCGCCGTCTTGGCCTGCGGCAGGGTCCAGGGATCCTGCGGGATTTGCAGTCCGATCCAGGCATGAACCTGGACCGGCCAGCCAACGCCGATTTCAGTAAAAGTGATTGCTTCGACTTTCGGACGGCTCGACGCCAGCGCCTTGACGGCATCAGCGGATAGCGCCGTGTCCGCCAACTGGAACAGCGCCAGAGACCCACCGAAATGGCGGATATTCGGGGCTGAGCCGGCGACCGGCCCAAGGGTCAATTGCGGTATGACCCGCCCGGTCTCGGCGGATCGGCTCGCAACCGGTTGCCCGTCCAGATAGAGCAGCGCCTGGCCGTTCTGGTAGGTTGCGGCGACCGCATGCCAGGCACCGGCGACCAGCGTCGCGTCTGATTGCAGATCGGCGCCGCCGGATAGATGGAGACCTAGCCGTCCCGACTCCAGAACCAGACAGAGGCACGCATCGCTTGCCGGTTCGCCAATGCCGGCGATGGTGATCGGTCCGGGCTGCGCGAGTTCGGCCTTGACCCAGGCCGTCATCGACCAGGCGGCGCCGGCTGCAACGAGCTTCGCGTCATCCGGCAGGCTGCGCGTCATGCCGATGCCGCCCTGCAGCAGGGTGACGTTGTAGGGGCCGTAGGTGCCCAGCACCGGCGGCTCGGCGCTCGCCATTCCCGCCCACAGGAGGGCGGGAAGCGCCAGGCTTCGTATCCAGCGGATCAACACTAGGCCCTGGCACCCCGCCCGATCGCCTGGCGCATCGACTCCAATGTGACCCGCTTGGTTTCCGGGAAGAACAGCCAGACGACGAAGAATTGCAACGCCATGCAGACCGCGAAAAAGGCGAAGGGCAGGGACTTGGTCGATGCCGCGACCACCGGAAACAGCAGCGAGACCAGCGCGTTGGTGATCCAATGGGTGGCGCTGCCCAGGCTCTGCCCGCGCGCACGGACGGATGACGGGAAAATCTCGCTGAGATAGACCCAGATGACGGCACCCTGGGAGATCGCGAAGCTGGCGATGAAGCCGACCAGCATCAGCAGCAGCCATTCCTGGCCCGCACCGGTGCCCATGATCACGGCAACGCCGGCCAGTGCGGCGGCCATGCCGACCGCGCCGATCATGAGCAGCTTTTTGCGCCCCAGCCGGTCGATCAGCACCAACCCGGCGATGGTCGCAGCCATATTGGCAACCCCGATCGCGATCGCCTGAAGATCGGATGACAGAGCGCTGAACCCGGCATCACGAAAGATGTCGTTGACGTAGTAAAGGATCGCGTTGATGCCGGATAGCTGATTGAACAGCCCCAGCGTGATCGCCAGCAGGATCGGCCGCCAGTGCTCAGTGAGCGACAGTTTGCCCGAGCCGGCCGAATCGCTACGCCCATACGCGCGCACCAGCTCGGCGGCGTCGTCAGCGCCCAGCCGCCTCAATACGGCCTCGGCGTCGGTCGCACGGCCCTTGACCGCGAGCCAGCGCGGGCTTTGCGGGATGGTGAACAACAGGACGAAGAAAATCGCCGCCGGCACGACGCCCGATAACAGCTTCCAGCGCCAGGCGTCGGGACCGGCGAGCAGATCGGCGACGGCGAAATTGCTGGTATAGGCGGCCAGAATGCCCAGCACGATGTTGAACTGAAACATGCCGACAATCGCCCCACGCCGATGAGCCGGCGCCATTTCCGAGATATAGCAGGGTGCTAGAACCGACGAGCCGCCGATCGCGATGCCGCCGATAAAGCGGAAGATCGCGAAGGATTCGAGATCCCAGGACAGGGCGCAGCCGATCGATGAGATGATATACAGCAAACCAACCAGCTTCAGCGTATCGCGCGTGCCGAATCGGTCGCCCGGATGGCCCATGAACAGGGCGCCGCACAGCGTACCCCATAGAGCAGCGGAAACCGCGAAGCCCGACCAGAACGGCGTCAGCGCAAACACTTCGCGCAGGGACTGTGTGACGCCGGAGATCACGGCGGTGTCGAAGCCGAACAACAGCCCGGCGAGGCTGGCGACGAAGGCGATTCGAAGATTGTTCTGCCCGCTCATGCGCTGCCCCCGGTCCGGTTGTTTTTGATTGGGCCGTTCACGGCCTCGGTCAATGCCACGATCGCCGCGACGATGTGGTAGAAGCTGCTGGCCGGCGCCGGGGCATCGATGAAGTGTCCATCGGCATCCATTCGGTCATGCCATAGCCCGCGCACCGGCGTATCCAGATAGCGCAGCAGCGTCGCGGCGGCCGACGCGGTCGCGTCCCAATACCGGGTCTCGCCGGTGAGGCTGGCGGCGAGTGCGGAGGCCTTCAAGCGTTCGGTTTGCGGCCATAGCCGGGCGGCCCCGTCGTGGACGCTGAGATCATTGAGCAGGGCGTTGACGGTCACGCCGTCGCGCGTTCCGGCCGCCTCACCGATCTGGATCAATCGCAAGGCGGCGTTCGTGGTACCCCAGCGCAGCAGCAACCAGGCCCATTCGAACTGATGGCCGGGTTCGACGACCCGCCCGGCCAGCCCCGCCTCCGGCGTCCAATTCGCGTCGAAGGTCTCGAGAAGCGCGCCGCTATCCGGGTCAATCAGCGTCATCAGCGCCAGCAGGCCGATCTCGTCCGCCAAGCCCTGCCATGGCTCCGCCTCGCCCAAATCGAGCCAGGCGAGACACGCCTCGAACAGATGCATATGCGGGTTTGCCAGCAGCGGCAGGCGCTCGGGCAGCCCGGAATCGAAGCCGTCCCCTGGGCGCTTTAGGTGGCGCATCAGCGCCTGATGCAGCCTGTCCGCCTCCGCCCCGGCGTGGGGCGTCAGCCCGTGTACGGCGGCGAAGGCGAGCAAGGCAAATGCCTGGTCATAGAGCGTTGCGGCGTCATCCAGCGTCGCACCATCGGGCGCCACCAGAGTCCGGAACAGACCGTCCGGTCGGCGATAGCGCTCAAGGAAAGTGGCCAGCCCGAGTTTGGCGATTGCATCGCCATCGCCGGT
>CAIZEE010000157.1 GCA_903931835.1 uncultured Elstera sp. | reverse complement strand
TCATACTCATCTGCGGTGAGGTACCCGCTCGCCAGCGCCGCCTCGCGCAGGCTAGATCCATCGGCAAAGGCGTGCTTGGCAATCTCAGCCGCCTTGTCATAGCCGATATGGGTATTGAGGGCGGTGACGAGCATCAAGGATTGCTCGACCAGGAAAGCAATCCGCGCGCGATCGGGCTCGATCCCCTCAACGCAATGCTCGGTGAAGCTCGACAGCGCATCGGCCAGAAGCCGGATCGAGCGCAGCACATTATCGACGATCACCGGCTTGAACACGTTGAGTTCGAGATGGCCGGAGGCCCCCGCCACCGTGACGGCGACGTGATTGCCCATGACCTGGGCCGCCACCATGGTCAGCGCCTCCGTCTGGGTCGGATTGACCTTGCCCGGCATGATCGATGAGCCGGGCTCGTTCGCCGGCAGCAGCAATTCTCCCAAGCCGCTGCGCGGGCCCGAAGCCAGCAGGCGCAGATCATTGCCGATCTTCATGGCCGATGCCGCCAGCGCGTTGAGCTGACCCGACAAGGCGACCAGCGCGTCATGGGCGGCGAGCGCTTCGAATAGGTTGGGCGCAGGCCGGAAGGGAAAGCCGGTCAGTTCCGCCAGTTCGGCGGCAAAGGCGGCGGCGAATTCCGGCACGGTGTTGAGTCCGGTGCCGACTGCAGTACCTCCCTGCGCCAGATCGTAAAGATCGGGCAGGCAGGAGGCGATGCGCGCCCGCGACAGCTCGATCTGGCGGGCATATCCCGAAAATTCCTGACCCAATGTCAGCGGCACCGCATCCTGCAGATGGGTGCGGCCGATCTTGACGATGTCGGCGAAGTCGTTCTGCTTGGCGATCAGCGCGTGATGCAACCGGTCAAGTGCGGGGAAGAGCAGCCGATGCAGCTCGCCCACCACGGCGATATGCATCGCGGTCGGGAAACTGTCATTCGAGCTTTGCCCGAAATTGACATGGTCGTTCGGATGAACGGGCTTTTTGGAGCCAAGTTCGCCGCCCGCCGCGCGGTTGGCGATATTCGCGATCACCTCATTGACGTTCATATTGGTCTGGGTGCCGGATCCGGTCTGCCAGACGACCAGCGGAAATTCGCCGTCATACTCGCCCGAGCGCACCAAAGCCGCGGCCTTATCGATCGCATCAGCGAGATCGGCCGACAGCAATCCAAGCTTCTTATTCGCGCGCGCCGCCGCCTGTTTCTGCGCGCCAAAGGCATGGATGACCGCCAGATTCATCCGCTCCGCGCCAATCGTAAAAAAGCGCCGCGACCGCTCGGTCTGCGCACCCCATAACCGGTCCGCCGGCACCTCGATCTCGCCCATGGAATCGCGTTCGGTACGGGTCGTCATGTCTTGCTCCCCTGGTTCCGTTCAATAGATGGGTATTCCTGCATATGTTTGCGCAGGTGAAATTCCACTACTTTGGCCCTACCTAACATCGACTGATCTTCACTCGTATCGCCGTGCAACATCGCCCGCGATGTGATACCATCGGTGAATGAGGGTGGTCGTTGATACGGATGTTGTCGTTGCTGCTATGCGCAGCCCGACGGGAGCGTCAGCGGCATTACTGGTGCTCTTGCTGAAGCGGGAGGCGACCATGCTGGTGAGCGTTGCCTTGGCCCTTGAATACGAATCTACCTGTCTGTTGGCCGAACATCGGTTGGTTGCGAAGGCAAGCGAACAGGAAGTGCAAAACATGATCGATGCACTTATCGGTGTGTCCGAACCGATCGCGGTTCACTATCAATGGCGACCACAATTGACGGATGCGGGCGATGAAATGGTATTGGAGGCTGCGGTAAACGGCCAAGCGGATGCGATCGTGACATTCAATCGGAACGATTACCGGACGAGTCCGTCTCGATTCGGCATCGAGGTATTGAACCCGGCTGAAGCGTTGAAGAGGATTCGTAAATGACAACCAAAGTTTCGACTTTTTCGCTGCGATTGCCGATCTCCTTGAAGGCGGCGGTTGAGAAACTGGCGGCGGCTGACGGTACAAGCATGAACCAATTTCTTGTGATGGCTGCTGCCGAAAAACTTTCGGCAATCACAACGGCCGAAACTTTTTTCACGGAACGCAAGGGGCGTGGCGATCCGGCGGCGGCAATCCGCTTCCTAACCCGCCCAGGCGGGGAAAAGCCGCGCCCAGACGATGAATTGCCAAACTGACCGCTTGATTTCACGTTGATCACTGATTTTGAAGCAGGCCCGTCATTCGCGGTCAGACGATTTTGTGAATGTAGGGACCAAGCACTCGCCGGTTGTGGTTTCCGGGCCTGAGGTTGATTTTGGGTAACCCGGGATGGCGGCATCGCCGGTGCCGCCTTCAGCGGATCGAGATTAAACTTGTCATCAATCTTGCTGTCAGATGCGTCAGACGGGGTGATCCGCGCCCGGTGAGATAGGACAACGCCATGCCGACCAGCCGCCCCGCTCATCGCACCCCATTGCCGCCGATAAGCCCGGCACCGGCATCTTCGCGCGAAACTAGGCGCGCAGATCCCGATCTTGCCACGATGGCGGCAACCGTTGGGGTGATCGCCGTCGGTGTCGCGCTGGTCGAGGCAGCGCTGATCCCCGGCATGGCGATCGGCGCCGCCGCCATTCTGGCGCCCAAACTCGCGGCAAAAGGCCTGCCCAGGCTCCGCCGCAGTCTGAAGTCGCTATTCGCGCCGCCGCCCGGTTCGACCCGCCAACCTAAAGCGGCAGCTCTCGCCCTTATTCCGCAGCTCGGCGTGAAACAGGCGCTGATTAAGACCGTCACGTTTCGGGTTATCGTGACCACCATCGATTTTACCGTGAATTACATCGTTATCGGCGATGTCGCGACGGCGGCGGGGCTGTCTGCCTTCTCGTTGGCGATCGGGCCGCTCTTCTATTTCCTGCACGAAACCGCCTGGAATTATTACGGCGCCAATGCCGCGCGCGCGGCCGGTCTGCCGGAGAATGCCAATCTTTCGTTTCGTATCTCGCTTTCCCGCCTCGGCGGGGTGTCGATCAGCCGGGCTTTGGCCAAGACGATCGTCTTTCAGGTCGTCGGCACGACGATGGACTTCACCACCAACTATGTCGTCGTGCGTGATCTGGCCACGGCGGCGATCCTCACCGCCCCGCGCCTCGTACTGGGACCCTTCGTCTATCTCGGCCATGAGAAGCTGTGGGATTACCTAGGCCCGCTCGGCGATGATGGCGGGGCAGCGGTACTGCAACGCTTCCTGCCCGCGCCGGCTTGAGGTCGAGGCAGATCGGTCCAACAATCGGGGTTGAGCGGGCGACATTTAGCCGGCGCGCTCTTACGACGCCGCCTCAAGCAAGGCGCGGATCTTGTCCTTATCCGCCGGCGTCGCGGGATTATAGATCACCAAAATGAGATCCGGCCGGCCATCGACCGCGAAGGCCGAAAACTCCATCGACAACATGCCCGCGACCGGATGGTGCAGCGTTTTCATGCCGTCGCCATGCCCTTGCACATCGTTGTCACGCCACATCGCGGCAAACTCGGGG
>CAIZEE010000156.1 GCA_903931835.1 uncultured Elstera sp. | reverse complement strand
CGCCATGATGATGTGGATGCCGGCGGCGCGCGCCATCTGCGCCAGGCGCTGAATGGCACCCTCGATATCCTTGCCCGCGACCAGCATCAGATCGGCCATTTCGTCGACCACGACGACGATATAGGGGTAGTTGACCAGATCGAGCGGCTGTTCCTCGAACATCGGTTCGCCGCTCGCCTCGTCGAAGCCGACCTGAATTTCGCGGGTCGTCTGCTGGCCGTTGCTGGTGATTTCGGCGACCTTGGTGTTATAGGCCTCGATATTGCGCACGCCCAATTTCGACATGGCCTTGTAGCGCGTCTCCATCTCGCGCACCGCCCATTTCAGCGCGACCACCGCCTTCTTGGGGTCGGTCACGACCGGCGACAGCAGATGCGGAATGCCGTCATAGACCGACAATTCCAGCATCTTCGGATCGATCATGATGAAGCGGCAATGCTCCGGCGACAGGCGGTAGAGCAGCGACAGGATCATCGTATTGATGCCGACCGACTTGCCCGAACCGGTGGTACCGGCGATCAGCAGATGCGGCATGCGGGCGAGATCGACCACGATCGGCGCACCACCAATATCCTTGCCCAGGATCAGCGGCAGTTTGGAGCCGCTTTGCTGATAGGCCTCGGCCACCAATATCTCACGCATGAACACGGTTTCACGCTTGGCGTTGGGCAACTCGATGCCAATGACGCTGCGCCCGGGCACCACGGCGATGCGCACCGCGATCGCCGACATGGAGCGGGCGATATCGTCGGCGAGGCCGATGATGCGCGAGGATTTGGTGCCGGGGGCGGGTTCGAGTTCGTACAGCGTCACGACCGGGCCGGGCCGCACTTTCACGATCTCGCCGCGCACGCCGAAATCCCCCAAGACCGCTTCGAGCTGCCGCGCATTGGCGGCAAGGCTTTCCTCATCGATCACCACGCCATTGCTGGGCGGCGGCAGCGCCAACAACTCGGCTGGCGGCAGCGCGTAGCGGTCGATCGCGAGCGCACCCTGGCGCGCGACCGGGGCCAGCGCTCCAACGCGGGGCGTGATCACCAGATCGGGTGCCGGCGGCGGTTCCGCCGTGGGAGCGGCAGACGCTGTCGGCGCTGTCTGGAACTGCATGAATTGCGGCGGCTCCGGCGGGTCGTCTCTGGGATCGGGTGGCGGTACGAACGGCGCGAACTGGCTCCCCGTCGATGAGGACGAAACCGACGGCGGCGGCGGTGCCGCTTGGGGCGGAGCCGGCGCGTCACTGACCCGTGCGACCGGTTCGCCGGCGCGCAGCACATTGCCCGGCAGCGGCGCCAAAGTCGGTTCGCGCACGGCGCTGCGCTTTGCCATATCGGCGGCAGCAGCGGCACTGCGCCTTGCGGCGCGGGCGGCGGCCAGCATTTTGGCGAGCGTGCCGAGACCAAGCGAGCGCCACTCCCCAGGGCTGAAGCCCAGAACCCAGATGGTGGTACCGGCGGAGATCGCGCCGGCGCCAATGCCGAACGATCCGCTGCCAAGATTGCCGAGCAGCGGCCCGAACGACAGGAACCGGTCGAGCGCCAACCGCCCGATGGCGCCCCCCAGGCCGACCGAGACGGCACCCAGCGCAACGGCACCGGTCGTCAGCGCCACCGGCAGCAGCGTCAAGCGCAGGAAGATGCGGGTCAGCGAGCGATGGGCGAACAGCCGCCAGCCCCAGGCGAGAATGATGCCGATCAGCATGACATGGGCAGCGCCCAAGGTTTTCAGGCCGATATCGGTGACCCAGGCGCCAAACACGCCCAGCAGGTTATGGACCGGGCCGGCCGCAGCCACCAAGGGCGTCGGGTCGGTCGGGTTATAGCTGATCAAGGCCAGAACCAGACCTGATCCCAGGATCAGCAAGGCCAAGCCGACCGCCTCCTCAATCCGGCGGCGGATGAATATCCCCGCCCCCTGCGGCAGCAGGATCAGGTTTTTGGCGCGTGAGCTGGTATTGGCCATGATCTGTTTCTTCTAAGAGAGGATCTGTGCGAGCCGGCGCAAACCGGTCTCGGTGGTTTCGGGCGGGTGAACAAGCGCGACGCGCAGATAGGCGGCCCCCGGATTGCCGCCCGGGGCGTCTTCGGCGAGATAGGCGCCGGGCAGCGTACGAACGGCGCCCTCGCGCCACAGACTGGCCGCAGCCTCCACCCCATCGCCGACATCGAGCCACAGGAAGAACCCGCCGGCTGGACGGTAGAAGCCGAAGCGATTACCGAGAATGCGTTCGGCAATGCGGAAATTCTCGGCATAGACTTGGCGCACCGCCTCGACATGCGCCTCATCCTGCCACAGCGCGGTCGCCGTCGCCTGGACCGGCAAGGGCATGCCCCCGCCGCCATAATCCATCACGCGCAACAGCGCCTTGATCACATCGGCATCGCCGGCGGCAAAGCCTGAGCGCAAACCAGGCACGGACGAGCGCTTCGACAGCGAATGCAAAACCACCACATGGTCGAGCGACCCGCCCAACTCGCGACACGCCTCCAGCGCGCCGATTGGCGCGGCGCCGTCATAGATCTCGGCATAACACTCATCGACCGCGAGCACGAAGTCGTGGGTGCGCGCAAGGCCGATCAGCCGCTTGAAATAAGCGATATCCGCAACCGTGCCCTGCGGATTGGACGGCGAGCACAGATAGAACAAGGCGGTCTGGTCGAGCAGTTTTGCATCCAGCGCGTCGAGATCGGGCAGAAACCCGGTGCTGCGCGAGGTCGGCACCAAGCCTAGTTCCGCCCCCGAATAGGCCGCCGCCCCGGCATAGACATGATAGAACGGGTTGGGCAGGCAGACCCTGGGCGGCTTGCCGTTCTTCTGCGTCGGCACCACGGCCAGCGCCAGTTGCATCAGCCCTTCGCGCGTGCCGACCAGCGGTGCGACATGCCGCGCCGGATCGATCATCGTTGCCGGCAAATGGTAGCGCCGCGTCAGCCAACCGGCGATCGCCTCGCGCAATTCGGGCGTACCGGCCATTGGCGGGTATTTGTTCCACAGCGCGTCGTTGCGGTGCAGCGTTTCGATGGCAAGCGCCGGCACCGGCAGTTGCGGCTCACCCACCGACATCACCAGCGGCGCCAAACCGGCCGGCGGCTCGATAGCACTGAGCAGCCGGGTCAGCCGGTGGAACGGATACCCACCCAATCGATCGGGGCGGTCATTCAGCATGGACGCAAAAGACCCATCACACCCGCCTTCAACGGAACCAGGAGTGGCGCAGACAGCAAACCCCACCCCTAGAAAACAGAGTCACCCTTGGTAAACCAGTACCACGAGGTGAATCACAAAACAATTGAGGCGTTTAGGCGAAGCGGCACCGACTCAAGTTTAAGCGGTAGGAATCTATACTTAGTAGACTTCCACCTTCGCTTATTGCACCGGCGCGGGCAGCAATTTGGGGGCGCTCCAGGCGATCTGGCCGACCGAGCCGCATTGGTCGCAAACCGGGTTCCAATGCGCCGATGCGCTGCCGCACACGCCGCAGCACCAGGCTGCGGGGGATGGCGCGTGGGCCGCTTTCTCACGCCACAAATGGGCGCGAGCGGGGTCGTGATGTTCGGATTCTTCCAATTCCGCGAGGCCGAGATAGGCGGAGCTGCGTTGCAGCGGGTCCAATTCGGCCGCCTGGGAGAAATGGCGCCTCGCCTCACCCCATAATGCGGCGGCACGGGCGCTCTCGGCCAGGGCCAGGTGGCTGGCTGCGGCGTCAGGTGCGAGCTTCGCCAGTTTTTCGAAGCGCTTGACCTGGGCCAGCGGCTCTAAATCACGCAACGACTGCGCGTAGATTGCCGCGAGGTCGCGATGTGCGGCCTGCGCCCAACTGCGTTCGACCAGCTTGGCCGCCTTGGTCAACTCACCGAGCGCCACTAACGCGCGCGCCTTGGCCAGGATCGCCGGCAGAAAGTCAGGCGCATCGGCCAGCGCCCGCTCGGACGCCGCAAGCGCCTCATGCAGATCGCCGCTGCGTTCGGCCAGATGATGTTGCGACAAGGCGACCAAAGCGCGCTTTTCAGCAAGCACCCGACTATCGATTTCATCGCCCGGCCGGGCGCGGCCGAGCACGCGGTCGAGCGCCTGCCAGTCATGCTTGCGCTCATAGAGATCGATCAGCGCCTCGGTCACCCAGGCGGCACTGGGATTGAGCGTGGCCGCCCCTTCGGCATGAACCAGGGCCCGGTCGCGGTCGCCCGATTTCAGGGCGGCCAGATACAGGCCGCGTCGCCCGAGCAAGGCCGTTTCGTCCTGGTCCAGCATCGTCTCGTAATGGCGGATTGCAGCCTCGTCATCACCGGCAAGATCGGCTGCCTGCGCGCTCAGCAGGGCGGTCAGCGGTGTGTTGTCGAGCGCCTGGCGCGCCGCCTTGGCGTGTTTCAGGGCAGCGGTGGATTCACCCGCGGCGACCGCGACCAGCCCGAGAGTCAGCGCCCGTTGCCCCTCGATCCGGCGGCGTTCACGCAAATGCCGATGCATTTTGAGCGGGCCGGCCAAGGCCCAGCGGATCAGGCGCCAGATCAGGCGCCCGGCAATCAACACGATCACCAGCACCGCGAGCAAGGCGGCCGCGCTGGTATCGATCTGCCACTGCTCCCAGGAAATGCTGACCGATCCCGGGTGTGCCGCGATCCAGGTCGCCAGCGTGACGCACAGCGCCAAGGCGGCGACGGTCAGGATCAGCCTGATCATCTAGCGAGCGCCCCGATCGCGGAATCGCGCAAGGCGTGCAGCGCCTGTTCGGCCGCGATGTGATAGCCGGCATCCTGGCGCCAGGCGTCGAACACGGCTGCCTGATCATCCGGCAATTCCTTCAGGGCGGTAAGCGCTGCAGATAGGTCACGGGCGCGCAACCTGGTCTCGGCCAGCGCCAGCTTGCCATCCGTCGTCTCCGGGCTGCGATCGGTCCGCCGCACGATGACAAGCCCGGCGGCAAAGCGCCGGACAGTCGCCCACCAGCCGTGCTCGGCGCCGGCCAGGCTGGCGATCTTGGCGTCGCGCGCCAAGGCAGGGAACCGCTCGATCAGCGTATCGATGGTCGGCACGCCGGTTTCCGCACTTGGGGTCAACTGTTCGAGCAGCGGCTTCACGCCGTCATCGGCCAGGCCCGATGCGGTGCGCAGCGGCACGCCGTAGGGCTCGCCGCGCAACACGGCATCGCTGAGTTCGGCCACAGCCAAGGCAAAGGCGGCCTTACGACCGGCCGCCTCCGCTGCCGCCTGGGCCTGAACCTGCCCCTGCGTCACCTTCTCGCCGAGCGCCGACATCTCCTCGCTCATATGCTGCGCGCGCTGGTCCAGCGCTTCGATCCGCGCGGTATCGACCGGTGCCGCCGCACTCGCCGGCTGATGCTCGAGCGCCGCCAGACGGCGTTCGAGATCACTGGTATCGCCCCCGGTCTTTGCCTGACGCAACGTCGCCAGTTCCTGTTCCAGCGCATCGACCCTGGCGGCCAGCGCGTCCGGCTGTTCGGCGACTATCGGCGTGGCAGACGGCAGGCCGAAGCCGAACGGCTCAAACCATCCGGCCTTATACGCGGCGCCGGCGCCGATCGCGGCCAGCACGATCAGCGCAGCCAAGATCAATAACAACAGTTTCAGCCCGCGCCGGCCGCGCTTGCGCGGCTCGTTCAGCACAGTGCCTGGCGCCGGTTTCGGAGCCACGGTGGGGTCAGGCGGTGTATCAAGCAATCTTAACAAGGCCTCCTGATCGGGTGTTGCCGCGATCCACCTGGCGGCGAACGGCAGGGACACCGCATCGGCAACATTCGGACTTAAACACAACGCAGTAACGCTGCCCATGGTCTCCGCCAACTCGGCCTGATTCACCAGATCGACGAAGATCATCGATGTGCGTGGCGAAAATAGCGCGACATGGGAGATATCGGCCGAGCGGAACCCGTCAATTGCGGCTTCCGAGAGGCTTGCCACCGCCTCGCTGCGGTACAGAACGAGCCGCTCGACCTCATAGCCGGCGGCGCGCAGCAGGCCTGATAAGTCGCCAGCGACGACCGAGCCCGCGATGTGGAGCAATTTGCCGTCGCTGGGCTGAACCCGCCGCATCACCAGATTGGCCAGCGATTCAACATCGCCGTCGGCGGTTTCGACAGGCGAGAACCCGGCGTTGCGCGCGGCATCCGCCGTCGCCGCTCCAACAGCGAATACCGGCAAGTCGCGGCGATTCAGCTTTTCGGCGAGAAAGCGCGCACCGTTGGCCGACGTCAGCAACAGGGCATAGACAGTGTCTATACGATCGTCCAGCCGGGCCAGCGCCGCCGCCACCGCCTCATCGGCGACCGGCCTGACTTCCATCAGCGGTTCGATCAGGCAGGCAATGCCGCGTTCGCCAAGCCGAGCCGCCAGGATCTGGGCATCGGCCAGGGGACGGGTGATCAGAACACGCAAGCGATGGCTCCGCATATTTACGGGCTCTGTTTACTGTACCGGGCCGCCTCGAGTCGATGATTTCACTCAAATTCGTCCGTCTATCGACTATAACGCGTTGATCATGATCGTACTCGGCATCGAAACCTCATGCGACGAGACGGCGGCGTCGGTGGTGGATAGCGATCGTCGCATCCGCTCCAACGTCATCCTGTCGCAATTGGACCAGCACAAACCCTTTGGCGGGGTGGTGCCGGAGATTGCTGCGCGCGCGCATCTAGACCATCTGGACGGCATCATCTCACAGGCGCTGCGCGACGCGGAAATCAGCCTGGATGCGATCGATGCGGTCGCGGCCACGATCGGGCCGGGGCTGATCGGCGGGGTAATCGTCGGTGCGACAATGGGCAAGGCGATCTCGCTAGCCCGCAACCTGCCCTTTATCGGCGTCAATCATCTGGAAGCCCATGCGTTGACTTGCCGGCTGACCCATGCGACGCCGTTTCCCTATCTGCTGCTGCTCGTTTCGGGCGGGCATACGCAATTGCTGGCGGTGCTGGGGGTCGGGCGTTATCGCCGGCTCGGCACCACGCTCGACGATGCGATCGGCGAGGCGTTCGACAAGGTGGCGAAAATGCTGGGCCTCGGATTTCCAGGCGGTCCGGCGGTGGAGCGCGCGGCGGCGACCGGCGATGCCACGCGATTTGCCCTGCCACGGCCGATGCTCGGGCGCGCAGGCAGCGATTTCTCGCTGTCGGGATTGAAGACTGCGGTGCGTCTTGCCCTGCTCGGCTTGCCGCCCGGCCCCGTGTCGGATCAGGATTTGGCCGATCTTGCGGCCAGTTTTCAGGCGGCGGTCGCCGATATCGTGGCCGATCGTACGCGCCATGCGATCCGGACATTCGCACAAACCTATGGCTCCTCCGGCGTCCTGGTGGTGGCGGGCGGTGTCGCGGCAAATCAGGCCTTGCGCCGGCGCCTGGAACTGATTGCGCTGGAAAGCGATTTTACCCTGGTGGCGCCGCCGCCGATTTTATGCACCGATAACGGGGCGATGATTGCTTGGGCGGGGATCGAACGGCTGCTGTTGGGCGAGAACGATCCCTTGGACATCAAGGCCAGACCTCGCTGGCCGCTCGAATGCGGCTGGGCCTCGGGGTGAGAATTTTCGCCGCTCAATCGATTCTTCTCCCTTGTCGCCGGCCGATGAACCGG
>CAIZEE010000155.1 GCA_903931835.1 uncultured Elstera sp. | reverse complement strand
GTCGGGCAGATATCCAGGCAGTTCTGGCAGGTGCCGCAATGATCCTGTTCGGACGGATCGCCAGCGAGGTCGAGCGCCAGATAGATTTCGCTCAAGAAAAGCCAGGAGCCGAAACTGCGCGACACCAGATTGGTGTGTTTGCCCTGCCAGCCGATCCCGGCCTGCTGCGCCAGCGGCTTTTCCATTACCGGAGCGGTATCGACGAACAGCTTCACCTCGCAGCCCAGGCGCTCATGGATAAAGCGGGCGAGCACGCGCAATTGCTTCTTCAGCACGTCGTGATAGTCACGGCCGCGCGCATAGCTGGATATCACGCCCGTTTCACGCTGTTCGAGCAGTTCCAGCGGATCGCTATCCGGCGCGTAGCTCATGGCCAGCACGACGACGCTTCGCGCCTCGTCCCATAAATCGGCTGGATGGCTGCGCTGGTCGGATCGGCCCTCCAGCCAGCCCATATCGCCATGATAACCGGCATCGAGAAATTGGTGCAGCCGGGTCCGCGCCTCAGGCCCGAGCGTCGCCGGTGCGAAGCCCACCGCGTCGAACCCGAGTTCGAGCGCGCGGGTGCGGATCAGCGATTTGGCGTCAGCCGCGCCCGCGATAGGGGGCTACTCCCTGATCAGGCAGCCACAACCCCTCGGGCGCCGGGCCAGTCTGATAGAACACGTCGATCGGAATGCCGCCCCTCGGATACCAATACCCGCCGATGCGCAGCCATGTCGGTTGGATCGCGCCAACCAGTCGCTTAGCGATACCGACCGTGCAGGATTCATGGAACGAGCCGTGATTGCGGAAGGACGTCAGATAGAGCTTCAGCGATTTGCTCTCGACCAGCCAGGCGGCCGGCACGTAATCGATCACCAGATGGGCGAAATCGGGCTGGCCGGTGATCGGGCAAAGCGAGGTGAATTCCGGTGCTGTGAACCGTACCA
Organism: uncultured Elstera sp.; assembly: GCA_903931835.1. GTDB lineage: Bacteria > Pseudomonadota > Alphaproteobacteria > Elsterales > Elsteraceae > CAIZEE01. Next base: position 4,679 of record CAIZEE010000155.1, on the reverse strand, counting down.
GATAGGTCAGCCCCGGTTCCGGATTGGCGACCTTCTCCAAAATCGCCGCCTCAGGCGATTCCGGTTGCTCGACGGATTTGCCGAGCTGGGTCAGGGAATGGTCGTCCGTCACTCGGTCTCCTCCTCGGCCATGGCCGCTCCGGTCAAGGATGCGATGTCGCCATCACTTTGCTGCCGGGCAAAATCCTGTTCGAACTGCTCCAGCGTGCCAGTCTCGATCGAACGGCGCAGCCCGGCCATCAGCTCCTGATAATAATGCAGATTGTGCCAGGTCAACAGCATCAGGCCCAAGATCTCTTCAGCCCGGATCAGATGGTGCAGATAGGCCCTGGAATAATCCCGGCAGGCGGGGCAGGTGCAATCGATGTCGAGCGGTCTCGGGTCATCCTGGTGGCGCGCATTGCGCAGATTGACCGTGCCGCGGCGGGTGAAGGCCTGGGCGGTGCGGCCGGAGCGTGTCGGCAGCACGCAATCAAACATATCGACGCCGCGCTTGACGCCGCCGACCAGATCGGCCGGCTTGCCGACGCCCATCAGATAGCGCGGCCGGTCGGCCGGCAGATGTGGCACGGTGATGTCGAGCGTGTCGAACATCATCTGCTGGCCCTCGCCAACCGCCAGCCCGCCAATCGCATAGCCGTCAAAGCCGATTTTTTGCAGCGCCTCGCACGAGGTCTGGCGCAGATCGGGATAGACGCTGCCCTGCACGATGCCGAACAGGCCATAGCCCGGGCGCTTGACGAAGGCGCTGCGGCAGCGTTCGGCCCAGCGCATCGACAATGCCATCGAGATTTCGGCCGCCTCATGGGTTGCCGGGAAGGGCGTGCATTCGTCCAGGCACATGGTGATGGTCGAATCCAGCGCATGCTGGATGCCGATCGAGCGCTCCGGCGTCAATTTGTGCTCGCTGCCGTCGAGATGGGAGCGGAAGGTAACGCCCTCCTCCTCCAGCTTGCGCAGGCTGGCGAGCGACATGACCTGATAGCCGCCGCTATCGGTCAGGATCGGTTTTGGCCAGTTCATCATCTTATGCAGCCCGCCCAGCCGCTCGACACGCTCAGGACCGGGGCGCAGCATCAGATGATAGGTATTGGCGAGCAGGATTTCGGCACCCGTCTCCGCGACCGATTCAGGCCGCATCGCCTTGACCGTAGCGGCCGTGCCAACCGGCATGAAGGCCGGCGTTTCGATCGTGCCATGGGCGGTGTGCAGCCGGCCGCGCCTGGCATTGCCGTCCGACGCCCAGGACTCAAAGCGGAACTCGGTCATGGCTTGCCCGGATGCAACAGCGTGCAATCGCCATAGGAGTAGAACCGATATCCGGCTGCCTTGGCATGGGCATAGGCCTGTTTCATGCGGTCCAGACCGGCGAAGGCGGAAACCAGCATGAACAGCGTGGAGCGCGGCAGATGGAAATTGGTCAGCAGCAGATCGACGGCGCGGAACCGATATCCGGGCGTCACGAACAGCCGGGTTTCGCCGCCCCAGGGGGCAAGCGTGCCATCTTCGGCCGCCGCACTTTCCAGCAGCCGCAATGACGTTGTGCCGGTGGCGACGATGCGGCCGCCCACTTGTCTGGCGCGATTGATCGCTTCAGCGGCATCCGCGCTGATCTGGCCGTTCTCGGCGTGCATGATGTGATCCTGGGTATCATCGACCTTAACCGGCAGGAACGTACCGGCGCCGACATGCAATGTCACCGTCGTCCATGCGATGCCGCGCGCATCGAGCTTGGCCATCAGCTCGGGCGTGAAATGCAGGCCGGCCGTGGGGGCGGCGACCGCCCCTTCATGCTGCGCGAACAGCGTTTGATAGGAATACCGGTCTTCCGGACCGGATGCCCGCTTGATATAGGGCGGCAGCGGCATGGAGCCCACTTGCTCTAAGGCGGCGCGCAAGTCGAGCCCGTCCAGATTGAAGGCGAGGGTGATCTCGCCGCCTTCGAGCTTCGCTTCGACAATCGCGCTGAAACCGGGTGCGAAGTCGATCTGGTCACCCAAATGCAGCCGCTTGCCGGGTCGCGCGAAGGCCTGCCAGATGGCGCTGCCGGGTGCGGTTTGCCGATGCAAGGTGACCTCGATCGCGACATCGCCGCGCCGCCCCTCCAGCCGCGCCGGAATCACCTTGGTGTCGTTGAACACCATCAGATCGCCGGGCCGCAGCAAATCGGGCAGATCATAGACGTGCCGGTCGCTCAGATGGTCGCAGACTTCCAGCAGCCGCGCGGCATGGCGCGGCTCGACTGGCCGATCAGCGATGAGTTCCGCCGGCAGATCAAAATCGAACTCTGAAACCTTCATCGGCGGTGTTGACGGACCCCCTTAGATCGAATCGCCACGAAGCCTGGCCGCGCGCAAATGCTTGAAGGTCGCTTTCAGCGCAACAAGCTCTTCCTCGTTCAGGTCTTCCAGATTGATCAGCGCGTCGCGCGCCGCTTCATTAACCCGCAGCAATTCATCCAGTTTCAACTGTATCGCCTGGGTGTCGCGATGCTGCGTGTTCTGAATGAGGAACACCATGAAGAAGGTAACGACCGACGATACCGTGTTGACGATCAATTGCCAGGTGTCGGACCAGCCATAGAGGGGGCCCAACGCGGCCCAGCCGATGACCAGAGCGGAAGCGACGATGAAGGTCGATGCGCGTCCCGCCTGCCTGGATGTCCACTGGGCCACGCGCGCGAAGCCGTTGGTCAAACCACTTGCCATCGTCGCTCCATGGAGTAGGGCCAAGCCCGATCAACCCTTAAACGCGGCGCCCAAGCTGCGCAAGACACGGTAATCGGGTAGCGGCTATGCAAAAACGAAAAGCGCGGCAGAACTACCGCGCTTTCAACATTTCCGTCGTTTGGCAGCCAATGGCCGCAGCAGCGGCCTGGCCCTCAAGCCGAATTAGCCCTGACGCGCCTTGAAGCGGGGGTTCTGCTTGTTGATGACGTAGACGCGGCCACGGCGGCGCACAATGCGACAGGCCTTATGGCGCAGCTTCATTGTCTTCAGGGAATTCACGACTTTCATGATGCGATCTTTGCCACAGCTCTTTGAAAACGAGCGCGGAAACTAGGGGGGTGGCGGCAGTTTGTCAAGCGGGCTGGCAAAAGCTTGACGACTCACGGCCAGGGTCATTTGTCGCACTTGCTAACGAGGCTGGCCGACCGGCACGATGTCAAATAAACAATGATGGAAGGGTGTGCAATGGCGGGGCCGATTGGCTAGCATTAAAGCATTTTCCAGGACGCAGAATGCACTGATTGCGGCCAGCTTTCTGGCGCTGTTACGGCTCTCGCCGGCCTATGCCGGGCCGCCCTTTGTCACCGATGACCCGGAGCCGGTCGACTACGGGCATGTCGAGATCAACACGGCCGCGATCGGGCAGGTGAACCGTAGCGGCGTAGCATCGCCTGCTCCGACGGTCGATGCGAATTGGGGGGCTCTGCCGGATGTCCAAATCCATGCGGGTTTCGGGGTTGCCTATGCCGATACGGGCCAAGGATTTCAGGCGGGCTATGGCGATACCGAGCTTGGGCTGAAATATCGCTTCGTCCACCAGGACGACGATGGGTGGCTGCCCGAAATTGCCTTCTATCCGATCATCGAGCTGCCGTCCGGTGACGCTTCGCGCGGCCTGGGGGCCGGGCATTTTTCGGCCCTGCTGCCGATTTGGGCGCAGAAGGATTGGGATGACTGGACGCTTTATGGTGGGGCCGGGTTTTGGCAGAACCGGCATCTTGCCGATCGGAACAACTGGTATGTCGGCTGGACCCTGCTGCGCAAAGTGGCGGAGGATTTACAGATCGGCGGCGAGCTTTACCGGCAGAGCGCGACGGCCACAGACCGGCCGGCTCTGTCGGCTTTCAATTTGGGCGGCACCTGGGATCTGAGCGAGACCTATCACGTGCTGTTTTCCGCCGGACGCGGTATCGAAAACGCCGATCTGCTCGATCGGTTTTCGTTCTATCTCGGCATTCAACTGACACTGTAATTTTTATCGATAGACGTTGCGCCGGTTGCCTATACGGACAACCAAGATTTGAATGGTCTTGTCGTCTATTCGAGTGATTATCCGATAATCACCTACCCGGTAGCGCCACAGGTCTGAGCCCTTAAGCGCCTCCCCGATCGAGCGTGGATTATCTAAAACCCTCAGCCGATCGTTTATGAAGCGCAGAATGCGCTCAACAACGTCCCTATCAAGCTTGCTTAATTCGCGTTCGGCCGACCGGTCAAATCTAATCGTCCAAGCCATAACGCGACATCACTTCATCAAGAGACAACGTGTCGCTTTTCCCGGTATCGATGTCACGCAGACGCTTCGTTGCCAATTCAAGATCCTCGGCTTCGTCTTCAGCATCGTCAAGGCTACCGACGATTGCCGAGATAGCCAAATCTTCCTTCGATCGACCGGTTGTCGCGGCCCACCGTTCCAACCGTTGATCAATCTCAGGCGGCAGTTCCAAGGCTAATCCCGGCGTATCGGCCATGTTCGATGGGACCTCAAAAATACAAGCCAGTCAACAGAACCACGACGGCACGATCGTCGCGCTATCACCTTCGCTTCGATCGATACGGTATCACGATCTAACGTAATACCGCGATATCGGAATCATAGACGGCTCAACAAGATCGCCATTCGGCTGACGCTCTAGCGCACATAAAAAGGGCGGGAGCATTGCTGCTCCC
>CAIZEE010000154.1 GCA_903931835.1 uncultured Elstera sp. | reverse complement strand
GCACCAGCACAGGCGACACCGTCACCACGGTAACGGATATGACCATGACCGATTCCCGCGGTCAGCACACGATGCATAGCGAGATGCAGATGACCTATCTCGGATCAGACTGCCAAGGCGTCAAACCACTTGATGCGGCTATGGGACATTGAGCGCCGACGTCGGGCGTCAGTCCCGGCCCATTGAAACCAGCGGCTGAAAGCAGCCGAGGATCAAGCGTTTGGCGTCGAAGGGCGGCTCGCCCGCCTGATCCATGCGCGGGTCCTGATGCATCTTTTCCTCGGCCGCATAGAAACTGTCTTTGTCCGGCCAGATCTGCCAGGTGAAGACGATCTTCTCGCCCTCCTTCGCCGCAACCGCCCGGCGGAAATCGGTTTGCTGGCCGGTCGGGACGTTGTCCTCCCAGCATTCGACGATCTCGAGGCAGCCATATTCCTTGAAGAACTGCGCGCCGTTTTCGGCCCATGCGCGATAGGCCTCCATCTTGTCCTGCGGTACCGGGATCACGAGACCGGCGACGTACATCGTGAAAACTCCCTCAGACGCCAAAGCGCAATCGTGCAACTATAACAAACAACCCTGGGGAGTACCGCTCCCCTGCGGCCCATTCAGTCTCAGCAAATCATGGGGCGAACAATATGAAAGCGATGACATCCGCCGCGCTGATGGCGTTTGTGGGAATTTCGTGCGCTGGCGTAGCCCTGGCGGCGAGCGATCCGCTGGCACCGGTTGGCGCGCCGCCGCTACCATCCCCAGCACCGGTGATGCCGGTCACGGAGACGCTCTGGGGCCACCAAGTCACCGACAATTATCGCTACATGGAGGCACTTGATCCGTCGACAATCGACTGGATGAAGGCTGAAGGTGCCTACACCCACGCCATTCTCGATGCCATCAAGCCGCGCGCAGCACTCGAAGCGAAGATTGCGGCCTTCACCGGCAGCTTTGGCTTGACGCAGAGTTATATGAGCTATGGCGGCCACGCCTTCTGGGAAGAACGCGCGCCCGGTTCGGATAATTTCGATCTTGTGGTCAGCGACAAGGCGGGCAAGCGCAAGATCATCGATGTCGCGGCGTTGCGCGCATCCCATGACGGCATGTCCTACGCCATCAACTACTTCCTGGCTTCGCCCGATGGCAGCAAGGTTGCGGCGGGCATATCCGAAGGCGGGTCGGAGGCCGCGTCAGTCTTCGTGTATGACACGGCAACCGGCAAACAGATCGCGGGGCCGCTCGATCGCGCCGACCCCGGCTTCACGGCCTGGAGCGACGATTCCAAGACGCTTTACGTCACGCGCCTGAAGCAACTGGCACCCGGCGAAGATGAGACCGAAAAATACCGCAATCCCTCGCTGGTTTCCTGGAATCTGAGATCGGAGCCGGAGGCCGTCATCGGTTCCACCGTGGGACATGGCCCGTCCTTTCTGCCCGACGAAGCGCCCGCGTTGACCCTTTGGCCCGGGGCCCCTATGGCGATGGCGACTTCGATCAACGGTGTGCAGAACGAACTGGCGCTGTGGCTGGCGCCGGCATCCCAAGTGAACAATCCGAAAGTGACTTGGACGCCGTTTGTGACGCGCGAGGATGATGTCACCGCGGCAGATGCGGCCGGCGGCACATTTTATCTGCTGTCGCACAAGAACGCGCCGACCTTTCAGGTTCTAAAGCTCAAGGCCGGCCAACCCCTTGGCACCGCCCAGATTCTGGTGCCGGCGGAGAAAGATCGCGTGATCGATTCCCTCCACGCCGCGTCGGACGCGGTTTATGTGCTGGCGCGCCGCGGCGCCTATTCGCTGCTGCTGCG
>CAIZEE010000153.1 GCA_903931835.1 uncultured Elstera sp. | reverse complement strand
TGGCAAGGCCCAGCAAGGTGGAGACGACAGCCGGCGCCCAGGCGGCCAACATGACGGGCACGCGTGTCGACAGGCCCAGCGCATAGACCAGATCGCTCAGGAAGTACAAGAGAAACCCGGCTGCGATGCCGCTGGCGATCATGCCGCCAACCCCGCCGCGCCGGGTCGGGCGCAGGCTGAAGGTGGCGCCGATCAGGATCATGGCACTGAGCAGCATCGGCACGGCAAGCTGACTTTGAAAGTATAGGCGATGGCGGGTGGCGGAGAATCCCGCGCGCTGCATCAAATCGATAAACGCTGGCAGATCCCAGAACGACATCGTCTCGGGCCGGGCGAAGCTTTCCTGGATCTTCTCCACAGTGAAATCCGTCGGAAGCTGCATCGTGCCCTTCAGTTCCGATGGCTTGCCGCTCTCTGCCTCATACGCGTTATCGAGCTGCCAGTAGCCTTTTTCTAGGTGTGCATGGTCGGCGTCGATCCTGGCGGCGAAGCTGTTATCGGGCTTGTAGAGCAGGACTGTGACGGTATCGAGCGTGCGCAGATCAGAACTCGAATGCGGGGCGTGGATGATCGCGGTGCCGTCGGCGGCTGTCTGACGCAGCCACAATCCGGAATTCGACACGGTCAGCAGATCCTGCTGACCTTTCAGCATCTTCGCCTCCAGCACCTCGAACTTGGCATAGGTCACTGCAGCGATCGAATTGAACACCAGCACCTTGAATGCACCGACAACGACCGCCGCCGTGATAGCCGGCAACATGAACTGCCACACACTCACGCCGATTGCGCGGGCGACGATCAGCTCGTTGGTGCGGGTCAGCCGCCAGAACGCCATGATGGCGCTGAACAGCAGCGCGAAAGGCAATAGTTCCTGGGCGGTATGGGGCAATTTCAGCAGCGCCATTTCGACGACGGTGCTGAACGACACGTCGGGGCGGACGGCTGCGCGGCGCAGCAATTCGAGCAGATCGGCAACCAGAATAATAAAGGACAGGCCGATAAAAAAAATGGCCAGCCAGATCAGAAAATGACGGGCGATGTACCAGGATAGCGTGGCCGACATATTCTACCTTTGGCGTTCCCGGGCGGCGTCCCCCGGGTAGTCCCAGCCTATTTTGATCTATTCCGTTTTCGCCATTGACCGGGCGAAGGGGGAAGAGCAAACAAAGGCCCGACGCGGATCGGGTGCCGATGCGATGATCCGCGTAGTGGATATACTAATTCGCTCACCCAATGTAAGAGGGTAAGCGTTTTTCCAACAAGTTGACGAATGAGAGATATGAAACGTGCTCTGATCGCCGGAATCACCGGCCAAGACGGCTCATACCTGGCCGAATTCCTGGCAGGTAAAGGATACGAGGTACACGGGATCGTCCGCCGCGCCAGTTCATTCAATACCGGTCGCATCGATCATCTCTATCAGGATCCTCACGAAAACAAGCCGCGCCTCGTCCTGCATTATGGCGATCTTTCGGATGGCACCGGCCTGCGCCGCATCCTGGAGAATGTGCGCCCGGACGAGGTTTACAACCTCGCCGCCCAGAGCCACGTGAAAGTCTCGTTCGAAGCCCCGGAATACACTGCGGATATTGTGGCCAGCGGAACGCTGCGCCTGCTTGAGGCAGTGCGCGACTACAACGATATCAGCAAGGCCTCAGTCCGCGTCTATCAGGCCGGCTCCTCGGAGATGTTCGGCGCTGCTTCACCGCCGCAGAGCGAGGCGACGCCGTTCTATCCGCGCAGTCCCTATGCGGCGTCAAAGGTTGCCGCCCATTGGTATGCGCTGAATTACCGCGAAGCCTATGGGATGTTCATCTGCAACGGCATCCTGTTCAACCACGAAAGCCCGCGGCGCGGTGAGACCTTTGTGACCCGTAAGATCACGCGCGCGGTCGGGCGCATCAAGCACGGGCTGCAGGAAAAGCTGTTCCTTGGCAATCTTGACGCCAAGCGCGACTGGGGCTTTGCCGGCGACTATGTCGAGGCGATGTGTATGATGCTGCAGCACGACAAGCCCGATGACTATGTTGTGGCGACGGGCGAGGCGTATTCGGTTCAGGAATTCCTGGTCAAGGCGTTCGGCCGTGTCGGGCTGAACTGGCAGGATTATGTCGAGATCGATCCGCGCTATTTCCGCCCGACCGAGGTTGATTTCCTGCAGGGCGATCCGACCAAGGTCATGACCACCCTGGGCTGGAAGCCGCGTGTATCGTTCGACGAGCTGGTCAACATGATGGTCGATCAGGACCTCGATCTTGCCTTGCGCGAACGCACCCTGACGGATGCCGGGTTCCGCCGGCACATCCATAGCTGAGGCACGCGCCATGGAAAAATCGGCAAGAATCCTGGTAGCCGGCGGCCGTGGCCTGGTCGGCTCGGCGATCGTCCGCCGTCTGACCAAGGGCGGGTTCGAGACCGTACTGGCGCCGCCACGTGCCGAACTCAATCTGGCAGATCGCGGTTCGACCGATGCGTATTTCGCGGCCAACAAACCGACCCATGTGTTCATGGCGGCGGCGAAGGTCGGCGGGATCCTGGCCAACTCGACCTATCCCGGCGATTTCATCCGCGAAAATCTTGCGATTGAGCTGAATATCATAGAGGCCGCCAGGCAGCACGGTACCGAGAAGTTCGTCTTTCTCGGTTCCTCCTGCATCTACCCAAAAATGTCGCCGCAGCCGATCCGTGAGGATTACCTGCTGACCGGCGAGCTGGAAGCGACCAACCGGGCCTATGCGATCGCCAAGATCGCCGGTATCGAGATGATCCGCTCGTATCGCGAACAATACGGATTCAGCGGCATCTCGCTGATGCCAACCAATCTTTATGGTCCTGGCGATAATTTCGATCTGCAGAACAGCCACGTGCTGCCCGCACTTATCCGTAAATTCCATGAGGCGAAGCTCGCACACGAACCGAACGTCGTCGTGTGGGGATCGGGTACCCCGCGCCGCGAATTCTTGCATGTCGATGATCTGGCCGATGCCTGCGTGCATCTGATGCAGGTCTATGACAGCTCGGATATCGTCAATATCGGGGTTGGCGAGGATATTGCCATCGGTGACGTGGCGCAGCTGGTTTCCAAGGTGGTCGGCTATCGGGGCGACATCGTCTATGACCGCTCGAAGCCCGACGGAACGCCACGTAAACTGCTCGATGTCGGGCGTCTTCATGCGACCGGCTGGAAAGCGAAGATCGGTCTGGAAGAAGGCATTACCGGTACTTACCAGTCCTATCTGGAAGGGCTCCGCGCGGGCGCTATTGGGGCGGCGTGACACATATAGGCTGGGCGACTGAGTTGGCCCTGGCCGTCTACCGGGCTATCGGCAGCCTGGGCGCACCGTTGATCCGCTGGCAGATTCAGCGCCGTTTGCGACGTGGCAAAGAGCATGCTCAACGCTGGTCAGAGCGTTTTGGGTTCGCGTCGGCAGCGCGGCCCGAGGGCCGACTTGTCTGGTTGCATGGCGCCAGCGTGGGCGAGGCGATGTCGAGCCTGATCCTGATCCGGCGGCTGATCGCCGATGCGCCTGGCCTGCATGTGCTGGTGACAACGGGCACGCTCACATCGGCGGCGTTGATGGGCGAGCGCTTACCAGCGGGGGTCACGCATCAATTTCTGCCGGTTGACACGATGCCCGCTGTGCGGCGCTTCCTCGATCACTGGCGACCCGACCTGGTGCTGTGGTTCGAATCTGAGCTCTGGCCGGTTACGCTGACTGAGACTGCCGAGCGGGGTGCGCCGGTAATCCTGGTCAATGGCCGGCTGTCGCAGCGGAGCTTCCGCCGATGGCGGCAATTCCCCGGGCTCGCCCGCGCCCTGCTGTCCCGCTTCCGCCTATTGCTGGTGCAAAGCGAGGAGGACGGCGCGCGCTTCGCCAAGCTTGGTGCGCGTTCGATCCGCGCGGTTGGCAATTTGAAAAAGGCGGCCGATAAGCTCCCCTATGACGAACGGCAACTGGCCGACCTCAAAACGATATGCGCCGATCGGCCGATCTGGCTCGCCGCCAGTACACACCCGGGGGAAGAGGCGGTCATCGCCGCGCTGCACGACCGCCTGGCGGCCCGGCACCCGGGCTTGTTGACGATCGTGGTGCCGAGACACCCGGCGCGGGGCGACGCGATCGCCGCAGAGCTCGCGGCTGCCCGAGTTATCCGGCTCCGTTCACGGAATGACGCGCTGCCTGATCAGGCCGGCATCTATATCGCCGATACGCTTGGCGAGCTGGGGCTGTGGTACCGCCTGATTGATCTGGTGGTGATCGGCGGCAGCCTCAGTGAGACCGGCGGTCATAACCCGCTTGAGCCGGCCCAGCTTGGCTGCGCTGTCGTGCTCGGCCCGGACATGCGTAATTTCGCAACGATCGTGAGTGAGCTCGTCGCGGCTGGCGGCGCGGTGCAGGTGCCGGATATTGAGCGATTGGCGGCGCAACTCGACCATCTCCTCGGCGATGCGTCAGCGCGCCGCCGCATCGCCGATGCCGGACTTGCCTATATGGCGCAGGAAATCTCGGTCATCGATCGGGTCGCCGCCGAGCTCGCCCCCTATACGGGACCGCTCGGCGCTCAGGATTCGTAGGACATCAGCGTCAGAATTTCGGTGTCGACGGTCTGTCGTCCGGCGAGGAACGCAAGCTCAATGATGAAGGCGGCACCGACCACATTGGCGCCGACCTGGCGCAGCAATTTGATCGCGGCACTCATGGTGCCGCCGGTTGCCAGCAGGTCATCGAGCACGACAACACGCGCACCTGGTTTGACCGCGCCTTCCTGGATTTCCAGCGTATCGGAGCGGTATTCCAACTCGTAGGAATAGGTGATGGTCGGGCCCGGCAATTTGCCAGCCTTTCGGACCATCGCGAAACCGAGACCGAGTTGTTGCGCCAGGGGCGCTGCCATCAGAAAACCGCGCGACTCGATGCCGATCAAGAGATCCGGTTTCATCGCGGCAACGCCCTCGGTCAGTTGCCGGATCGTCTCATGCCAGGCTTGCGGGTGGGCGAGGAGCGTCGATATGTCGTAAAACAATATTCCAGGTTTGGGAAAATCGGGAACATGGCGTATATGGTCTTTTAGGTTCACAGTCAGTTCTCATGCTAGTTGAAGCGGCAGTCGCCGCATTTCTGTCTTGATCGCCGCACAGGATGTGGATGGAGCTTGGCCACGAATGCAAGCTCATTCGAGGAGAGTTTGGTGACCATATCTCACCAGTCCGGTTCGGTCGATGGACTTGGCCAAGCAGATGTCGATCGTCTGCTGGCGGATGACTCGCCGATGGTGCGTGCCGATATTGCCGGCAAGGTCGCTCAAGCCTTTAGCATTGGCGCGTTCGGCGACGAGGAACGCAAGATCGGCGAGGAGATTTTCCGCCGCATGATCCATGATGCGGCGGTCTCGGTGCGCCAGGCGCTAGCCGAAAACCTAAAGAAATCCAAGGATTTGCCGCGTGATATTGCGCTGTCACTTGCGCGCGATGTCGATGCCGTCGCTCTGCCCATCTTGGGCGGCTCGGCCGTTCTGACCGATGATGACCTGCTGCAGCTGATCGACCGGGTCAATCACGCCGGTAAGCTTGCCATCGCCGGACGCGAGCAGGTGTCGCCGGTTGTCTCGGATAAGCTCGTCTCCTCCGACGACCCGCCCGTGGTCGCCACCCTTTTCGCCAATCCAGGAGCGGTCGTGACGGGCGCTACGATGGAGCGCGCGGTGGCGCGCGTCGGGAGTGACGAACAAGTGCAGGGCGCGCTTGTCCGGCGGCATGATTTGCCGATCACCATCGCCGAGAAACTGGTGGCGCTCGTCTCCGCCAACCTGCGCGACTATCTGGTCACCCATCACGAATTGCCGGCTGATATGGCCGCCGATCTGATTATCGAAAGCCGAGAACGCGCCACCACGGCCCTATTGCCAGAGGGCAGCGACACTTATCAGGACAGCGAGCGGCTGGTGGCGCAGCTCTATCAGAACGGAAGACTTACCACCTCGCTCGTGTTCCGCAGCCTGTGTCTCGGCGATATCAGCTTCTTCGAATCAAGCTTGGCCCTGCTTGCCAAGCTTCCGGTTGTCAACGCGCGGTTGCTTATCCATGACGAGGGACCGTTGGGCCTAAAGGCGATTTACGCGCAAAGTAAACTGCCCGCAGGTCTTTATCCGGCATTTCGTATTGCCTTCGATACGGTGCGCGAGGTGCGCTACGATGGCGAGGCGCATGATCGCGAACGGCTGGTCCGGCGTGTTCTGGAGCGCATGCTGACACGCTGTGAAGATTTTGAACCCGAGGATCTGGATTATCTGCTGCGTAAGCTCGATCAATATGCAGGAACGGCGTAGGGCGATGTTCCATGTTGGTTGAGTTCGGGCGGTGGCCATGTGTGGTGTTGGCGATCTGTGGCGGCTTAGTCGCCGTGGCAGCTCAGGCGGTTGAGCTTTCGGCAACCGATATGCGGTTCATCAAATCTGCCGAGGCCGCTTTGTCGCCTGCCATCGTCATGTCGCAGATGGCGCCTCCGCGTACCAGCAATGTGGCGGTCAAAACCTATGCCGCGAGTGTGGTTGACGACTATCACAAGGCCGATCTTGAGATGCTTGCCTTGAGCGACATTGATCCGGCCAGCGCGCTGGTCGATCCGGCTGTAGAGAAGGAACGTCAAGGGCTTACGGCGCTCGCCGACCACGCATTTGAGCGGCGCTATCTGACTGCCATGGTCAAGTATCATCAGCAGGCGATGGGCCTGTTCCAAAAGCAGCTCAGCAGCCTCAACAACGCGCGGCTGAAGGAACTGGTCGAGGTGACGCTGGCGAGGCTGTCGACGCATCTCGATCAGGCGAAATCGCTGCTGACGGCGCGTCCGCCATCCTGACCGTGATCAGTCGATGACGGAAACCACGATCATCGTTGGGGCAGGGCCGGCAGGGGGGCGCTGCGCCGAGGAATTGCTCGACGCCGGCTATCAGGGCCGCATCATTCTGATCGGCGACGAGCCCTACGAGCCCTACGAGCGCCGGCCCTTGTCCAAGGCGTTGCTCGCCGGCGCGGTTGAGCCGGCCAGGCTCATGCTGCGTCAGGCCGAGGCGTATCGTATCGAGGGCGTCGATCTTCGCTTAAGGGAATTTGTCAGCCGTATTGATCGCGCCAATCGGCAGGTGCTGCTGCGCGGCGGCGAAAAACTGGATTATGACCGCCTGGTTCTGGCGACTGGCGGCCGCGCGCGGCGCCTGGGTGGCAAGGATCAGCACGTCCATTATCTGCGCACCCTAGACGATTCGCTTAAACTGCGCCGGAACCTGGAAGACGCCGAAATCGTCGGCATTGTCGGCGGTGGTTTGGTAGGATTGGAAACGGCTGCGACGATCACCCGTCTCGGTTGCGCCGTTACGGTGGTCGAAGGATCGCCGACCTTGATACCGGGAGTCGCGTCGGAGGAGCTGGCCGGCCACATTCTCGATCTTCACCGGCGATGTGGGGTCGAGGTTCTCCTGAATTGCCGCGCGACGGATTTCCTCGCGAAGGAGGACGGTGCGCAGTTGCGCCTGTCTGACGGGCAGACCCTTCTACTCGATGTCATGATCGTCGCATTGGGCGTGCAGCCGAACCTCGAATTGGCGGTTTCTGCGGGGCTGGCCGTCGAAGGCGGCGGCGTCGTTACCGATGAATTCGGCCGCACCAGTGATCCCAATATCTTCGCGATCGGCGATATTACGATGCAATGGCACCCGGTATTTCAAACACGCCTGCGCGTCGAAAACCAGGCATCGGCCTACGCCCAGGCGCGCAGCGTCGCCACGACCCTGGCCGGTCAGCCTTCGCCCTGCATCGAAATCCCGACCTTTGAGACGAATCAGTTCGGCATCAGCATCGAGATTACCGGTCTGGTGCCGCCGAATGCCCGGATGATTTGGCGAGGTCATCCTGCGGTCGGTCCGGCGATCGGCTTCGTGCTCCATCAAGGCCGGCTGATCGGCGCCGCCAGCTTCAATTCCGGCCGTGAAATGCGGGCGCTCCATTATCTGATCGCCGAGGGCATCCCACTTAACCGCGACGCGCTGGCAAATCCGCACATCTCGTTGAGCGCGTTGACCGGCGGTGCGGTCGCTCTCAACGACGCCCCGATCGACCAGCCCTTCGATCCGCTCGCGCCGTTTTAAGGACGCCTGTCCTACTCAGCGTTTACCTGGGCAACGAAGTCCGAGATATTGCTGCGCAGGTCGGTCGAACGCTGCTGGAGATCCTGGGCGGCGCCGAGAACCAGATTGGCGTTCTCGCTCGTCTGGCCCATCGCCGCTAGAACCCTGGCGATCGCGTTTTGCACCTGACTGGTTTCCCGCTCGGTGTTCTGGATATTGCTGGAGATGCTGGCCGCGCTTAGCTTCTGGCCGTCCAATGCGCCGACCACGGTGTTGCCCAGGGTGCTGATTTCGCTGATTGTGCCGCTGATCGCGGCGACACCCTTTACAGCGCCCTCAGTATCAACTTCTACCGATTTCAGCAGGTCTCGGATTTCTGAGGTGGCGCCGGAGGTCTGGGCGGCTAACTGCTTGACCTCATGGGCCACGACGGCGAACCCTTTACCGGCCTCGCCGGCGCGTGCCGCCTCAATGGTTGCATTTAGCGCCAGCAAATTCGTCTGCTGGGCGATCGCGTCGATCAGATCGGCGATGCCGCCGATGCGGGCGACCGTGGCATTCAAGGACTGAATTGTCTGTTCCATGGAGGTTGCCTGATCGACCGCTTTCAGGCTTACGGCTGATGCCGAGCGCGCCTGATCGTCGATAGCCTGGATTGCCGACAGCATTTCTCCTGTCGCCGTTCTGATACCGAGCACGTTTCGCCCCGTGCGGTCTACCGAGGCGGCAACTTCACGTGATTGCGTCTCTGTATCCGTCGCACGCAGCGCCATGCTATCGGCAGCCTCTCGCACCGTGTTGATGGCGCGGCCGAGGCGTTCCACCAACTCGTCGATTGAGGCGGCGAACTCGCGGGAGGCATTTTCGCGATGCGCGCGCCGTCGGTCGCTCGCCTGGCGATCCCGCTCTCGTCCAAGCTCGCTTTCGCGCGCGGCGATCAGATGGTCGCGCAATATGTCGACCGCGTCCGCCAGAACGCCGAGTTCGCCGCCGATGCGAGCTGGCGTTGTCGCCTCCAACTTACCCTCCGCCAAGCCTCCGACATAGCCGGCGATGCGCTGGACCGGCTTTGTAATGAGATATCGCGCCGATAAGGACAGGCCCGAAATGGCAATGACGACCGCAACGATGGCGACGATCAATGCCAGCCGGTAGGCCGAGCGGACAACGCCGTCGATTTCCGCCGAACTCCAGATAACCGCGACATAACCCGCGATCGTCCCGTCCGTCAGCTTGCTTGCGATCAACGCGACATTGCCTTGATCCAGGCTTTCGACCAGCCTTTCGCCGCCATCGAGATGCTGTTTTTCTGCGGCGATTCGAGCGCCAAATGAAAGCCCCTTCGGTGCCGTATCGCGTCGGAATGACGTGACCTGGGCCCCGTCCGCATCGAACGTGTCTATGCCGAGCAAGCCGCGACCGGCATCCTCGATACTGCTGCGCAGCCGCCGCTCTGTGATGTCGGCATCCTTTAGGTGCAGGGCAGGGGCCGCGTCCTGAGCGATCCGTTTGTTGACCACCGCCTGGATGGAGGCGATCTCGGTCCGCCATGCCGTATCGAAGGAGTTGATCAGGACGACCGCTAGCAGGCCGATTGCAAACAGCATGATTGGCGCCGTCACCAGCATCAATCGGCCGGACAGGCTACTGCGGAGCGAACTAAGGAACATCTCCGCGATTACTGAACAGTGACGGTGATGACCTGAGACTTGACCACCGGGTTATGCGGCACGTGGCCCTGATCGCCCATGATCAGTTCCAGCGTATGCTTACCGGGCGGTAGGGTCAGCATTGTCTCAGTCTGGCCACCGCCGAAATGAAGATGGTTCGCGTCGCTCGGGATCGAACTGTTGGGGCCGGGTTCGGGCGCGTCGACGATCAAATGATGGTGGCCCGTCTTTGGCCAATCGACGCCAGCGGGCGCAACGCCCATTCCAGTTAGTCCGAACTTAACGGCAAACGGGCTTTTCACCGTGGCGCCATCGGCCGGCGTAATGAAATAGAGGTTCGCGCCGGCAGGCGATGGAGTATCACCGGCCAGGGCCGGAACGGCACAGAAGACGATGCCGATAACCGCCAAAATATGATGATAAGAACGCATAGGAACCCTCCACCTTGGAATGCCGAAGCCACGCCGATGCTGCGACATGCATGTCAACCTTCTCGCCCCAGCCTCACAAGTGAATTTTGAATGTCGCATAATTTTTAGCGTTTCTCGGGGCGAGCATGTATCAGACGGCCAGCAAGTTACGTCCATTCACTTACTCCGAAATCGTTGCAAAGCCAGATGGGTTGATTAAAACTGTGTAAACACGTGTCGAATTAGCGAAAATTCCAAATTGTTCGGGTAAGGAGAGGTTTCTTGAGTAGCGAATCTGGGGTAGCCCAAAAGCGGTTCCATGCGGTTTATTGGCTTCTGGTTCTACCCTATCTCGGTCTGTTATTCCCCTCGTTCTATGCTGCGCAAGACCCGGTCTTGTTCGGTTTTCCGTTTTTCTATTGGTATCAATTCGCCTGGGTCATCATCAGCGCTGTCCTGACCGCGATCGTTTATAGGGCGACCCGATAATGGCGCATGATCTGAATATTGAAGCGCTGGTAGTCTTCGCCGCTTTCTTCATCCTGGTCACGGTTCTCGGTTTCTTCGCGGCGCGTTGGCGGCGCGGGGATTTGGCCAAGCTGGATGAATGGGGCCTGGGCGGCCGCCAATTCGGTACAATCGTCACCTGGTTTCTGGTCGGCGGCGACTTCTACACCGCCTATACGGTGATCGCGGTTCCGGCGGCGGTATTTGGAACGGGGGCTGCGGCGTTCTTCGCGTTGCCCTATACGATTGTTGTCTATCCGATCGTTTTCCTGATCATGCCCAGGCTCTGGGCCGTTTCGAAGAGAAACGGATATGTTACCCCGGCTGACTTCATTCACGGTCGCTATGGAAGTCGCCCGCTGGTGCTCGCTGTTGCTCTGACCGGCTTGCTCGCGACTATGCCTTATATTGCCTTGCAGCTTGTCGGTATGCAGGTGGTGATCGCGGCAATGGGGGTTACTGGCGACAGCTGGCTTGCCCGGGACATGCCGCTGATCATCGCGTTCATCATCCTGGCGGCCTATACCTATAGCAGCGGCCTGCGCGCGCCAGCCCTGATCGCGTTGGTCAAGGACACGATGATCTACATCATGGTCCTCGCCGCCGTGATCATCATCCCGATCGAACTCGGCGGGTATGACCATATCTTCGATCTCGCCAGCGAAGCCTTGTCTCATCGCTCGCCGGCGCGGTCCATCATCCTCCCCGAATCGGGCTATTCTGCCTATGCCACTTTGGCACTGGGTTCGGCGATGGCTGCCTTCATGTACCCGCACACCATCACCGGTGTGTTAAGCTCGGCCAGTGGTGGCGTGATCAGGCGTAATGCCGTGCTTTTGCCGGCCTATACCTTCCTGCTTGGCCTGATTGCCTTGCTTGGCTATATGGCGATCGCCATGGGCGTGAAGCCGTCCAGCCCGAATTTTGCCGTGCCTGATTTGTTCCTGGCGGCGTTCCCGTCCTGGTTTGCGGGCTTTGCGTTGGCCGCAATCGCCATTGGCGCTTTGGTGCCGGCGGCGATCATGTCGATCGCGGCAGCCAATCTGTTCACCCGCAACGTCTATCGCGAGTTCATCAATCCGAAATGCGGTCACGCCGATGAGGCGAAGGTGGCCAAGCTTGTATCCCTGGTGGTCAAGCTCGGCGCGCTCGGCTTCATCCTCTTCCTCGACCCCCAATTCTCGATCGAGTTTCAGCTATTGGGTGGGTGCTGGATCCTTCAAACATTCCCGGCGATTGTCTTCGGGTTGTTTACGCGTAAGCTGCACAGCACAGCCCTGCTGATCGGCTGGGCCGCTGGCATGGCGTCCGGAACGTGGCTTGCCTTCGCCAACGGGCTGAAACCGGTCTATACGCTGTCCGTCGGCGACTTTCACTATACGGCTTATATCGGGCTGTTCGCCTTTGCGCTGAATCTGGTGTTGGCGATCGTGCTGACGCCGATCTGCGATAGGCTGGGTCTGGCGCGCGGCAAGGACCGGACCGAGGAGCATCACTACGAGCTGACCGCCGCTGAGAAGGCTTAAAGCGCCTTCGCTTTGCCTCGCCCTCAGTAGGAGGGCGAGGTGAGGGGCGGCAAGCGCCGTCCGATCAGGAACCCGGCACAGGTGATGACGGCGGCGGCGCCGACATGCCAGAACAGGAAAGTCAGCGAGCTATCGTCAGTATGATAGAGGCTGGTCCCGAGTACGGCGAATGACGCGATGGCAAGTGCTGAGACACCGGCGATCGCTGGACTGCGGATCGGCAAACGGCGCAGCAGCATAACGAACAGCAGGCCCGGCACGATCGCCATCAATGCCGTTTGCGCGGCACAGCCCCAATCGGCGTCCAATTCTACGCCGGCAACGCCCAGCGTCACCCAATCGTGCCAGCAGCCATAGCAAAGAGCTGCCAGCCAGACTGATAGCGGGATGAGCGGCAGCAATAGCAGGCGCTGCGACCGGCCGGGGATGGCCGCGTTCAAAGCCGCAGCGGCGGCGGTCAGGCCGGTCAGCAGACAGGCTAGCGATTCGATCACAAAGCTCGGCTGGCGCACCTCCGTCCCATATTCGGCGCCGATGCCGCCATAATACCAGACGATGAGGGCGATCGCCGGGACGCAGGCAACACTCCACAAAACCGCGCGCAAGCTGGGTGGCTTCAGCCGGCGGACCGGTTTCGCATCTGCGACCAACGCAACGATGAGCTTACTCGTCTCCAATTCCCTATTGTCCATCCCGTTCGAAGGCGCGCGCCAGGGCTTTGGCCGCCCGGTGCATCGCCACTTTAAGTGCCGCTATCGACTGCCCCGATTTCGCCGACGCCTCCTTTAAGCTCAATTCCTCCAACCGCAGCAATTGCACCGCTTGGCGCTGTCCCTGGGGCAATTTCTCGATCTCGGCCATCATCCATTCGAAATCATCTCGATCTTCCTGAAGCTCCTTCGCTCCATCGGTCGCGGAAGTTTCGGGCAGGATTTCGACCGCTGTTTCATAGCGCGTCCGGCGGTAATAGCGGCGTGCCCGATCAGCCAGCCGGTGGCGCACCAGCGATGACAGCCATGGCTTGAAGGCGCGCGACGGATCATAGGAGTTGCGCGCGAGATGCACCGACATCAGGACTTCCTGGGCGACATCCTCAACCCCCTCCGCACCGTCGGCCCATTGTTGGCGCACTGCACTGCGGATATAGGGGGTGATGGCGAGCAGAAGACGGCAATAGGCGGCCTGGTCGCCATCCTGTGCTGCTTTCATAAGGTCGCCCCATTGATCGTCCGGGGCAGGAGGCGTTAAAGACATCGACGCCACCATGCCTGAAGCCGAGGGGGAAACTCAATTGTCGCGCGATCAGACTTGACGAATGGCTGCCGATTTACGCCAATCTTGCTTAATTTGATGCGATCTGAGGGGGAGCATTCAGCCTTATGGCCCGACGACGTCCGGCTTATGGAGATTTGATCGCTGAAGCGATTCATGGTGCCGATCGGCGCTATTTCTTCGAGGACTATCGCGCCCAGGCCGATGCCGTGCTGGAAGCGCTGCGCGATGCGGGTTTGCAGATCGTGCCGCGTGAGCCGACCGAGGCGATGATGGAGGCGGGCAAGAACAGCCTGACCTATGGCGCGCAACGCCCGGGCGATCTGCTGAAAAATCTCTATCAGGCGATGCTGAACGCGAAGTAACAGCAAACGCTACCGCCCCGGATTCGCCCCTGTCGCTTCGGGCTGGCGCTGCGCCGGTGCGGCGCCTGGCGGCGCGTTGCGCATGGCAAGCTGGATCGTCGGGATGCGCGCCAGGTCGAAGCTCGGCCGCATCGCCTTGCCGCCATTGCGCGCGATGACATCCTCGGCCTTGCGGATCGCCTCCATCAGGAACTCCTGGATGCGTTTATTGCCATCCTTGATGTTCTGCAGGATGGCCTGGGCGTCGGCGACGGTGATGCGCTGCGCCTTGATCTCCGCAGTCAGCTTGACATGAGCGTGCTTGACCGAAATCAGGTCGAGGATCGTCAGGTTCTGGCGGTTGGGCACGCGGTTGAGCAGCGCATGCGCGTCGGTCAGCGACAGTCCGAACAGAAGCTTGCGCAGGCAGTCGTCGCGGCCGCCCAGGACAGCCGTATGCAATGGCAGGTTCCCGCGCGCATCCTGCTGCAGCAACAGCGACATGGCGGGGTTGCAGGGGGCTGGAGAAGTCTTGTCGACGACCAGCAATTCGCGCGTCGTTCCGCCCTTGATATCGCGCTTTAGAACCGCCAGTTCCTCGTTCTTCAGAATGCCCATAACGCTGCTGATCAGTACCGGCCGGTCGTATTGCACCGCTTTGTGCAGCAGACCCTGGAAGACACGGTTGCGACGGCCGAGGCGCCGGTACATGTAGATCTGCTGGTGCGATTTCGCGAGTTGTATGTCGCTCGCTGCGATCTCGGCATAGGTTTCCTCGGCGCACACGCTCAAGAGCTGCAGCATCTGCTCGAAGACGTCGCGATGCTCGGTCTCGATCAACTTCATCAGCACGGTTTCCGACCGATTGCCGCCGACATATTCGAAAAATACTTTCGCCGCCTTCGCGCGCGAGGCCTTCTCGCAGCGCGGGCTCAACGCCTCCGCCAATAGATAGGTCGTCAAATGTGCGCCGTTCTTCTGCATGTCGGACACGAAAATGCCGACCATGACTTCTGCCTTGACCTGTTCGTTCTGATGAATCGCACTGGAGAACGACTCCTCCATTTCCTCCAGTGTCAGGTTCTTGGCCTGCATCAGGCTGTTGATCGACTGCCAACGCACGTCGGGCAACAGCAGGCGCGCGAGCGGGCTTTGCTCCTTGTCGTTCTTGCGGCAATAGTCGATATCGAGCTGAATCAGTATCTTGGCGATCGACAGCCCGTCTTCATCCTCATTATTGGCCAGGTTCTCGGCCAGGTAATGCCAGACGTCGTTACCATCCTTATCGATGTGATTCAGAAACTCGACCGTACGCTCGGAGCTTGTCGATTGCGCGAATTCGGCGCACATCTCCGCGACCGCCAGCGCCATACGCGCATCGCCCATCGCCAACACAAATTGCAGATAGTTTTCGTTGGCGGCACCACGTGTGGCGAAGAACCGTTCCTGACTTTCGTCGAGCTTGATCCATTGCTGCAGGAAGGACGTTAGATTATCGGTGCGCTTGGCAAAACGGGTACGAATCTCGGTATCAAGCGCCGCTATCGCTTGATTTGGCTTATGCGCAGCGAAAGTTGAGGACGCTGAAGCGGAGTCGTTCATGGAGCCTGTGTAGCCGACACGACGTTGAGCTAGGGCTCAGACAGTATACGATCCTGTGCTGACTTGTATCTCTTTTAATACTGCCTTGCGCACTGGAATCAAACACGGTTTAGAGCTTTTTCGGTACAATGTACCATATGCGGTATAGCTTAATCTTGATGCATTATAAGAGGTAAAGGTGGACAAACGATGAATGAGGGTCTTGGGGATGGCTGCCAGCCGCCGGAAGAGCGTCGGGCATTAGTGCTGTTCTCCGGCGGCCAGGATTCGGCGACTTGCCTTGCCTGGGCCCTCGACCGGTTTGATCGCGTGGAGACGATCGGCTTTGATTACCGCCAGCGCCACCGCATCGAACTCGACCAGCGCCGACCTTTGGCCAACGCGATCGCCGGTCTCAACCCTACCTGGCGCGACCGGCTTGGCGAGGATCATCTGTTCGACCTCGGATTTATCGCAGAGCTTGGTCAGACGGCGCTTACGGCCGAGACTGAGATCAGAATGGACCGGTCCGGCTTGCCGACGACCTTCGTCCCCGCGCGCAATCTCATGTTTCTGACAACTGCCGCAGCGCTGGCCTATCGCCGCAGTATCAAGCATCTCGTCACGGGCGTTTGTGAGACCGATTACTCGGGCTATCCTGATTGCCGCGACGACACGATCAAAGCGTTGCAGGTGGCGCTCAATCTGGGCATGGAGCGCCGTTTCGTGCTGGACACGCCGCTGATGTGGATCGACAAGAGCGCCACTTGGAAGCTGACGGAACAGCTGGGCGGGGAGGCGCTGGTCAAAATTATCCGCGATATGAGCCATAGCTGCTATCTCGGCGACCACACGAGTCGCCACGACTGGGGCTATGGATGCGGCGATTGTCCGGCCTGCCATTTGCGCGGCGAGGGATATCGGCGTTTCATCATTGAACGCGGCGGTGAACCGGTCTGAAATCCCTTACGTTGGCATGAGACCACTAACCACTAGGAAGATGTGCGTATAATGGCGGACCAGTCTCCTTTGACGACGGAAATGGGCGAAGTGACGAAAATCGCCCATGAGCTTCCAAGCTTTGCGCAGCGTGTCGACGCGTTGGCCATAACCTATGGCAGCCATTTGCTGGGCGCCATTTTGATCCTGATCGGCTTCTGGATCTCCGCCCGCGTGGCTGGCCATGTGTTAATGCGGGTCGGCACCAAGGATGCCGTCCGATATGACCTCTACCGCGTGCTCTCACAGGCGGCGAGCATCACCCTGATCCTGTTTGGCGCGCTGACCGCGCTCGGGACCATCGGGATCGATATCACCGCGCTCGTGGCGGGGCTCGGGCTCAGCGGCTTGGCTTTGGGCCTGGCCTTGAAGGACACAGTGTCGAACTTCGTCTCCGGCGTGATGCTAATCACCTTCCGCCCGTTCGTGCGGGGCGATCACGTCGCCATCGGTGATGTTGAGGGAACCGTGATCAAGTTCGATCTGCGCCACACCACGATCGAACGTGACGGCAGCCATTACCTGATCCCCAACCAGAATATCCTCGCAACGACGATCCGGATATTTCCGGTTGGCGCACCCCCTGCCGACTAATTGGCCGCCGATCAATTCGCGTTGGCTGGCGGTGCTGCTGTCTCTTCGGGCGGCTTAGTCGTCGTCTCAGGGGCGGGGCTCGGTTCCGGCTGCACCGCAGGCTCGGTGCTCTCCGTAGCCTCGGGGGGCTTCGCCTCAGTAGCCGGAGCGGGTTTCTCGACCGGCTTTGGCTTCGGTTCGACCGCCGCCGCTTTCGTCGTCGGCGCCGGTTCGACGTGCTCAGCCGCAGTTGGCTTCTCCACCTCGGCATCGACCGGTACCGTGTAGTCGGCGACGATACGGGCCTGGACGCCAGCGATCAGCAGGACATGCTGGCCGATCGCGAGCGGCACTTCGTCCTTCTGCGTGACTGACAGCAAATCCTTGTTCGGCTTGCGCACGATATATTCATAGCCGAACGTGTCGTTTACCTTATGGTCGACGGCGTTACCGATGATGCCGCCAACCACGGCGCCGCCAAGCGCTCCGATCGCGCTGCCGACGCCGTCGCTCGCTTGCGATCCGGCAATGCCGCCAGCAGCGGCTCCCGTTGCGGCACCAACGCCGGATTGGGCACTGATATCGACACGGCGTACGCCGACAATCACGCCCTGATCGACCTTATTGGCCTGCTGGACGGCCGTCGAGGAGTAGGTATCTGGGGAATAATTCGATCCGCATCCGCCAAGAACGGCCGCGAGAACGAACGGCATGCTGCGTTTTATAACCCGATTCACGATGACGAACTCTCCCAACACCTAGTGTCGCCAAACACGCAGGAATGCTCTCCCTTCGCGTGGCAATCATTACCGTAAACATGGCAAAAGCAAGGTCGCCGTGAGCTGATTTGGCGGAACAACGGCGCGTCCAGGGCGGGGTGTGACTATTTTGTCTGCTTGGTCCACACACCGTCCCAATCCGCCTCGGGCGGATCGGATGCAAAATCATTGGCGCGCTTGGCCATGACCCCGGCAGGACCGGTGATATCGGCGGGGAAACGCTCAACCGCGTCGGTCCAGGCGCGTTCGGCTTGCTCGAACTGACGGCGCCGGAACAGGTCGAGAGCCTGATCGAAGGCGGTCTTGAAGGCGGCTGCCTCGGGATCGATATCGCTGACTCGGCCGAGCGGGCGGAACACGCCGACTGGTTCGACCTTGCCCTTGACGCGGATCAGGTCGACTTCGTGCATGACGATCTCGGAGCCGACCGCACTTGCCGTTTGCGGGCCGATCACGACGCTGCATTTATAATCGCCCGGCACGCTTTCGAGGCGGGCGGCGATATTCACTGCCTCGCCAACCGCCGTGTAGTTGAAACGCCCCTCCGCACCAACATTGCCGATAATGGCGATGCCGGTATTGATGCCGATCTTGACCGCGAAGCCGGGCAGGCCGGCGGCTTCATCTTCCAGGCGCTGCGCCCGGATGCGCGCTGCCGCGTCGAGCCCCGCTGTGACACCGTGCAAGGCATGCTCGGGATCGAGCGCCGGGGCATTCCAGAACGCCATCACGGCGTCGCCGATGAACTTGTCGACATAGCCGCCAGTCGCATCCACGGCACCGGCGATCAGGCTTAGGTAGCGATTGGTGGTCGCCATCAATTCCTCCGCCGATAATTTGGCCGAAAGAGCCGTGAAGCCGGAGAGGTCGGCGAACATGATGGTGATCTCGCGCTCTTCGCCGCCTAAGCGCAGATTGCTGTCGTCGTCCGCCATGCGCGCAACCAAGCCAGGCGCCAGGTAATGGCCGAAGGCGCGCTGAATGCGACGACGACGGCGGTCCTCGATCAAATAGCGCGCGATATAGGCAACGAACATGGCGCCCGCAGTCACCGTCATCAGCAGGCTGATCGGCAGCCAAATGTTGAAGAGCAGCAAGACGCTAGACAGCACGTAGAGCGTCAACATGGTCAGGATGACCATTATCACCGCGCGCTGAACCGCCAGCACCAAGCCAAACCCGCTGATGGCGGCGCCGATCGCGGCGGACAGAGTAATGATCCAGGGTAGGCCGGCAATGGCGGGCGAATCGTTGGTCAGAATTTCCTGCAATGCGGCGGCATGAACGAACACGCCGGGGATTGTCGTGGCATGCGGGTCAGAAAGCCCGATCGGCTTCAGAGAACAGACATCCGCCGGCGGATCGGGGTCGACGACATTCGGCCCGTTGGGGATGAAGCGGTCGCTTGAGATCTTGCGGTCCTCATCGGGCAGGGTGGTGCCGACCAGGACAATCTTGCCGCTGAAGATTTTCGCGACTTCGGCCGGATCCCGGTCGCCGCAGCGCAGGACATCGACCATCGCATAGGTCGGCATTTTCTCCATTTTTTGGCGCGGCGCGATGATAACGGGCGGCAAATCAGCCGTTCCCCCGGCTCGCGTGTAGAGAGCAGCAACCAACCCCTTGGCGAGCCCCTTTGCCGTTGGGATCAGAGGGAAGACGTGCCGAATAACGCCATCTGGGTCGGTATCAACATCGAGATTGGCTACCGCGTCCGCGTCTTTGCCGCCCCTGATCGCGTAGAAATATCCTGGGACAGGCATATTGTTCGCGGTTTTGCCGATCACCAGGCGGTCGTGATATTTGCCTAGAGCTTGTTTGAACGGCAAGTCCAGACCGGGTGAAATCTGCTCCGGGCTCCACACAAACAGAATGTCGAAGCCGATCGCCTTCGCGTTGCCGGCGAACAGAATGTCGAGCATCTTGGCCCATTGCGGCGCCAGGAAAACACGGGGGAACGCCGATAGCTCTTCCGATCGCAGGCTGCGCTCATCCAGCGCCACTATCGCAACAGGCTTAGACTCGGAAGGCTTGGGATCAACCCAGGCGCGCTGCGCCACCATCACGTCGAACAACGTGCCGTCGAGCTCGGTCTCGCCGGACATCGCGAAGGATAGCGCTGCCGCAGCCAAACAACATCCAGCCACGATAAGGGGCCGGTAATATTGTTTAAGTGTTTCTACCGCAGCGGCGGCGCCGGTAAACAACCTAGTCTACGTGGACGACAACCACTGAAGCGCTGCTATCAGCGACGACACGGATCGGCATCTCAAGTTGCTTCTTGCCGTCGGCCGACAAGATCATTTTGTAATTCGCACCGGGCGTCAGTTCCGGCATGCCGGAAGACCAAACAAAGCGACGGTCGAATACAGGCAGTTGGAACGAAGCCTCGCCCTTATCATTGAGGAAAGCTATATCCGAAATATTACTGGCCTTCTGGCCAACCATGACGAGCGATGGGTGGGCGCCGACATTCGTCAATTCGAGCACACCGCGCATGACCAAACCGCCGGCGACCGAAGTGGTCGACGCGGTAGCGACGCGTTCCGGGCAGGCCTGCTTGTCCTTGGCCAGGATTTGACCGCCCTCGACCGCATAGTCATTGCGATTAAAGGTGACCTTGCCGCCCTTGACAGTCACCTCGGTGCAGCTGCCGTAGTGCATGAATTTAACAGTTGCGTCGGCGGCCAGTGTAACGCTCGAGCCCTTTAAGACTTCCGTATAACCGGACAAAGCGGGCTCGGTCGTCCCACCGATATCTTCAATGAGGGCGACGCCGGGGCTGGCATGTGCGAGCGCTGGAATGAAGGCAAGCGCAACAGCTATACCTAAAACACGACCGCTATTAACCATGCGGAGCACCCCTTTTGTTATGAAAAGGCTCATTATTCGACGAGCCCTTTTCTGAGTATCACCCATATGTTGTTATGTTAGCCCAAGTTTTTGATAGCGTCACGCCCTATATATGCGGTTGCGCCGCCGATCGTTAGAGCTTATGAGACTATTAGCCTAAAAAGTTGGTGTGCGGATGAGCAAGTTTCTTGAGGTTGGCGTAGGGGTAATTCGCGGGGCGATCGTATTAGCGCTTTTCGCGATGATTGCCGCTTTGCCGGCTCATAAAGTGCTCGCGCAATCGCCGCCGACGGCATCCCCGGTACCGCAGCTACCTCCCAATATCCCGGTTCGACCGAATATTCCGCCTGAACCCAGCCGTGAGTCGCCGCCGTCGAGCGTGACGCCGCCGCCCGCCGCCGGGAACGGTATACCGGAAGGTGCCGACAAAGTTACGGTGATGGTAAAGGACATCAAGATCGAGGGGGCGACCGCCTATACGGCTGACGAGTTGGCGCCGTATTACCAGAAGCTGATCGGACAGACCGTCCCCGTCTCTGAAATCTTCGAGGCGGCGGAAGCCATTACACTGAAGTATCGTGAGGACGGATATATTCTGTCGCAGGCTTTGGTGCCGGAACAGCGTGTCAGCGACGGCGTCTACACGATTCGCGTCGTAGAAGGTTATGTCAGCGAAGTCGTGGTTACCGGCGATATCGGCGCTGTGCGTGATTTGATACAGGACATGGTCAATCACATACCCGAGGAACGTCCGATCAATAATGCCACGATCGAACGCTACTTGCTTTTGGCGCGCGACGTTCCGGGCATCGCGCTCACCGGCGTGTTCCGCGTGGCGGCGGGCGGCGCCGGCGCGAGGCAATTGGTCTTGCAGGTCTCGCGAAAGGAGTATGGCGGCAATTTCGCCTATGATAATCGCGGCTCTCGCTTCCTTGGTCCGGGTGAGGCGAGCGGCGAGGTGCAAGTTAATTCCTTTACGACCCTCGGCGAACGACTCGATTTTGTCTATTTCAACACGCTAAGCTTGCTAAAGGGCCATCCAATCATCGGTGTCGGCGGCGGCGACGATCAGCGCTTCGGCGAGGCTACCTTCAGCGCCTATCTCGGTAGCGATGGTTTGAAATACAGTATCTTCGCCGGTGCCGGTCCCGCCAACCCGGGCTACACTCTGGCGGCCTCTCTGTTTCATAGCGATCTCGAGACTGCCGGCGGGACTCTGGAATATCCGATCGTTCGTTCGCGCGCGTTCGATCTGAAAATTCGCGAACAGTTCGATATAACCAACTCGACTGTCCGCACCGGTGCAGCGCAGGCGCTAGCAAGCGGGACCTTTCTGCGCGTCTTGCGGAGCTATCTGGACACTGATTTCAGCGACGGCATAGGAGCGGACTACAATATGGAAGTCTCGCTTTCGAGAGGCCTCCATATTCTTGGCGCGCTGAATAATAATAACAAAACAGGATCGTTCACGCTGCCTCGTCCGGACGCCAGAACCGAATTTACCAAGATCAATTTCGATGGTAGTCGCCTTCAGCATCTTTATGATTTCGATGATGGCGCGTTGGATCTCCAATTCGCGGTGAGCGGCCAGTATTCGAACGACATCCTATACCCCAATGAGGAGTTCCGCTTGGGCGGGTTTAGCTATGGGCGCGGCTATTGGGCGGGTCGGTTGACTGGCGATCATGGCGTGGGTGGCACGATCGAACCGCGGTTCAACTCAGTAAGTGGCCTGCCGTTCATTAACGATGACGATTTCCTCCCGCAATATTACGCTTTCTTTGACGCTGGCCGGGTATGGTCCAAATCCGGTGGCGACGCTGGTCCATACTCCCTGGCATCGGTCGGCGGCGGTATCCGGGTCACTTCCTGGGAGTGGCTGCACACCGATTTGGAGCTCGCCCACCCGCTGACAATTCCGATTTATGCAGTCACTGGCCAACCCGCTTCTAAACCTCCTGTTGAGGTTTATGGGCGTATTGTCGCAGCGTTTTAAAAAAAGGAGGTCGTGATCTCGCCTTCGCCTTTCCCGTTTTTGCATACTGAGCGCGTTCGCGGCGACGTTGGTAACGCTACCCGCTTGCGCGGTCGTTTGCTGTGCACGACGGCCGGTGCTGTTTTATCGACGGTTCTAGCATCTAGTACGGCTGTGTTTGCGAATCCCGGCGGTGGCGTTGTCGTAAATGGTCAGGCGACGATTCAGTCTGGCGGCTCGACGGTGACGGTTAACGAGACGAGCCAGAATGCGATCATCAACTGGCAGAGTTTCTCGATCGGTTCGAACGAGACGACGAAGTTCATTCAGCCGGGCTCGTCTTCGACGATCCTGAACCGGGTTGTCGGCGGCGATATTTCGCAGATTTACGGTCATATGACGGCGAATGGGATCGTCTATCTGATCAATCAGAACGGCATTGTGATCGGCAATGGCGCGTATGTGAATGTCGGCTCGCTGGTGGCGTCGACGTCGGACATCGCGAACTCGGCGTTCATGGCGGGGCAGCTCAATTTCAACAAGCCATCGCCCAATCCGAATGCTGAGATTGTGATCAACGGCCGGGTGACGGTTGCGGATCGCGGTCTGGCGGCGTTTGTGGCGCCGGGTGTTGCGAATAACGGGGTGATCACGGCGCGTCTTGGCACGGTGGTGCTGGCGGGGGCTGAGAGCTTCACGATTGATTTTGCCGGTGACGGGCTGACGCGGTTTGAGATTGGCTCGGCGGTTGGGGTGGCGCCGAAGGATGCGGCGGGCAAGGCGGTTCAGACGCTGGTCGATAATGGCGGCGTGATTTCGGCGGATGGCGGTTCGGTTCTGCTGACGGCGAATGCGGCCAAGGGCGTGATCGACACGGTGGTCCGTTCGACCGGCGTGATTGAGGCGCGCACGGTTGGCGTGGATCACGGTGTTGTAGTGCTGGGCGGCGGGTCGAACGGCACGGTTGAGTTGGCCGGTTCGATCGATGCGTCAGGTACCGCTTCCGGGACGACGGGTGGCACGGTTGAGGTTCTGGGGCAGACTGTCGATCTGACCGGCACGGCCAAGATCGACGCATCGGGTGCGGCCGGCGGCGGCACGGTGCTGGTCGGCGGGGATCTGCACGGGCAGGGCGGGGTACCGACGGCCGAGACCACGACGGTTTCGGCGGGGGCCTCGATCAAGGCTGACGCGACGGTTTCGGGCGATGGCGGCAAGGTCGTCGTGTGGTCCGACAAGGCGACCTGGTTTGCCGGCCAGATTTCGGCGCAGGGCGGATCTCAGGGCGGCAATGGCGGTTCGGCGGAGGTCTCGGGCAAGCAACTGCTGGGCTATTCCGGCACCACCAATTTGCTGGCGGCGAAGGGTAAGACCGGCACGCTGCTGCTTGATCCGAGCGATATCACGATCTCGAACGCGGCCGATACCAACGACACCGGTTCTTCCCCGTTCAGCGGCACGGCCACGACCTCCAACCTGAACGTCACGACGCTGACGACAGCCTTGAGCACCGCCAATGTCGTGGTTGATGCGACGGCTGGCGGCAGTGCGCCGGCCGATGGCGGCAGCATCACAGTCAGCAATAACGTTACCTGGACCAGCACCAGCTCGCTCACGCTGAACTCCGGCAGCGGCGGCATTGCGATCGGCGCCTCGATCAGCGGCGTCAGCGGCGGGCTTATTCTCAACACGACCGGCGGCGGCATCAGCCAGACGGCGGGCACGATTGCGGTGGCGAACCTGTCCTCGGGGACGGGGGTAACCGGGGCTGTTACGCTCAACCAGCCTGGCAATCTGATCGGCACTCTGGGCGCGTTTGCGGTTACCGGCGGCGGGTTCAGCTTGACCAACGCTCAGGCACTGGTTGTCAGCGGTGCGGTTAATGCCGGCGGCGGCGGTTTGGCCTTGACCACCACGACCGGCAATCTCTCACTCGGCGCCAATCTGACAGCGTCCGGCGCCATGGCGCTGAACGCGGCTGGCAGCATTAGTCAGTCGGCGGGCTCGCTCACCGCCGCCACCCTGACGGGCTCGTCCAGCGGCGGTGCTGTGCTGACCCAGGCCAATCAGATCACCTCGCTGGGCGCCTTCGCCAATAGCGGTGCGGGTTCATTCGCGCTCACTAATGCCGCGCCGCTTACCGTCACCGGTGTGGTGAACGGCGGAACCAGTGGGTTGACCCTTGTCACGACAACCGGCGGCTTAACGATTGGCGCCAATCTGACGACTGCGGGTCCTCTAGACTTGGTCTCCGCAGGCACGATCTCGCAAACCGCTGGCATCCTGACTGGCGCTTCACTAACGGGCAGCTCCAGCGGTGGCGCTACTCTGTCGGGGTCCAATCTGATCGGTACTTTGGCTGGCTTCACGAATGCTGGCGCGGGCGGGTTCACCTTCGGTGATGCCGAGGCGCTGATTGTTAATGCAGCGCTCGATGGTGGCACCGGCGGACTCAGCCTGACGACGACGACCGGTGGATTGACGCTTGGCGCCAATGTGACGACCAGCGGCGGGGTGATGACGCTGGCCGCGGCAGGGGCGATCAGCCAGACGGCCGGGTCACTGACCGCAGGGTCCCTCACCGGCTCCTCTAGCGGTGGCGCGGCTTTAACACAGAGCGGCAACGCGATCGCGACGTTAGCGGCCTTTACCAATTCGGGCGCTGGCGGCTTCAGCCTGGTCGACGCGTCTGCGCTCACGGTTAACGGCGTAGTGAATGCCGGGACCAACAACCTGTCGCTCACCACAACCGGCGGCAATCTGGCGCTGTCGAGTAACCTGATCGCAGGGTCGAGCGGCACCGTGACCTTGGTCGCGTCCGGCACGATCACCCAGGGGACCGGGACCGTTTCCGGCGGAACATTGACCGGTTCCTCATCCGGCGGAGCGACGCTGACTGATGCGAATAACATCGCCAGCCTCGGCGCCTTCACCAATTCGGGTGCCGGCGGCTTCAGCTTTACCGACGCGACGTCGCTGATCGTTGCGGGTGCGGTAACTGCCGGGACCAATAACCTGGCGCTGACGACCAGCACCGGCAATATGACGCTGTCGAGCAACCTCACTGCGGGTGGAGCGGGAACGGTAACGCTGGTGTCGGCGGGTACCATTTCGCAGGCTGCAGGCTCGATTACGGGGGGCTCCCTGATGGGCTCCTCATCCGGCGGTGCGACGCTGAGCCAATTGGGCAATAATTTTGCGACGCTGGCCGGGTTCACCAATTCTGGTGCGGGCGGGTTCAGCCTGGTTGATGCCTCGGCGCTGCTGATATCGGCAGCGGTGAATGGCGGTACAGGTGCCGTATCTCTCGCCACCACGACGGGGAATATGTCGATTGCGGCGAATGTGACGGCTGGTGGGACGCTGACGCTTTCGACGGGCAGCATTGCTCAGTTGAGCACCACAACGATCACGGCTGCGACGTTGACGGGATTTGCCAATGGCGGTGTGGTCCTGACGAGCGCCACCAACGCGATCTCGACGTTGGCGGCGTTCAGCAATGCTGGAGCAGGCGGGTTCAGCCTGACCGATGCCAGTGCTTTGACGATCGCGGGTGCGGTGTCGGTTGGCACGGGTTCGGTGGCTCTGATCGACAGTGCGACGATCAAGGAAGTGGCGGGTGGTTCGATCCTGGCGACCAGCTTGACCGGTTCTTCAAGCGGCGGCGCTACGCTTAATCAGGCGAACGGCCTGACCAGTCTTGCGGGTTTCACCAATACCGGCGGCGGTGGTTTCAGCCTGACCAACGCGCAGGCGCTGACCGTGAGTGGCGCGGTCGATGGCGGAACCACTGGTCTTAGCCTGACGACCACGACTGGCGGGCTGACGCTTGGGGCCAATCTGACGACCAGCGGCGGAGTTTTGACACTCGCTTCGGCCGGTGTTTTGAGCCAAAGCGCCGGATCGCTGATCGCCGGATCTCTGACTGGC